>CAYMUD010000095.1:0-5531 GCA_964393495.1 uncultured Clostridia bacterium
AGGCTGGGTCTTGATATTGATTCCATTTTTTCTGTATTTTTTCCTACTACTTTAAATTTTGATTGATCCATATCTTCACCTACTCCCCACTCACTCTAATTCTTGGATCTATGATACCGTATAGTAAATCAACTATCATATTAGCTACTACTAAAAAGGAGCCGTAAAATACAGTCATTCCAAGTATTATTGTATAGTCTAAATTTTGAATGCTTTGTACGTAGTGTCTTCCCATTCCAGGGATTGCAAATATTGATTCTATTACGAATGTACCTGTTAGCAGCGCCGCTACTATAGGTCCTAGTATTGTTATAACCGGCATTATTGCATTTCTTATTTGGTGCTTTAATACTACTCTAAGCTTTGATATTCCTTTTGATTTTGCTGTTTTAATATAGTCCTGCTGTATGGTTTCAATCATATTTGCTCTCATAACTCTTGATACTAGAGCTAATGTGTAGAATCCTAATGCTATTGATGGTAGTATAGTATAGGATATACCTTTATATTGAGCGACTGGCAGGAGTCCCCATTTTATGCCGAAGAAAAACTGGAGTATGGCTCCTATTATAAAGTCCGGCATTGAGGTTCCTATTATAGCTATAAGTACACAGGTAAAGTCCAATACCTTTCCTCTATTAAGGGCTGCTACAATTCCAAGAACTAGTCCAAAGGATATAGCCATAGCTAAAGCTCTCATACCTAGGTCAAAGGAGTAAGGAAATGCACTTGCTATTATATCATTTACTCTTAGATTAGGATAAAACATAGAATATCCTAAATCACCAGTGACTAGATTCTTAAGATATGTAAAATATTGTACTATTAATGGCTTGTCAAAGCCATAGTATTGTTCTAAGTTTGCTCTTATCTCCGGGGTTAGTTTTTCACTTGCAAAAGGATCTCCAGGCATAAGTCTTACTAATGCGAAAACAACACTTACCAGTACAAGTATTGTAATTAAAGATATAAATACTCTTTTTATTATGTATTTTTTCAAAATAAACTCCTCCTGATAAAAGAAAAGACTTTCCGCCCTATAATGGGCGGTGTCTTTCTAGTGTCTATTATTTAAAGTCTGCATATGTGTATTCGTAGCTTAATCCTACAAAGTAGCTTTCAAATCCTACTAAATCAGGATTGGTAAGCATTGCTATTCTTCTAAGTTGAAGTGGAATTATAGCTCCATCTTCAAGTAATATTTTTTCAGCTTCAAACATTGCATCCATTCTTTCTTGTTGGTCTGTAGATGTTCTTGCTAGTTTTATCTTTGCATCGTATTCACTATTTGAATATGATCCGTGGTTGTATCCAGAATCTGTAGTCCAAAGTTCTAAGTATGTCATAGGATCTGAATAATCAGGTGCCCATCCAGTAACAACCATTTCAAAGTCTTTATTACCTTCCATTTCAAGTCTCTGCTTATAAGGTACCTGTCTTATATCTATATTAATACCTAATTTGCTTTCCAAGTCGTCTTGAATAATTTCTGCTTCTTTTCTTGTTCTTTCTACATCTGTAGTAAGTAGTTCTAATTCTATATCAGATGCTTCTGCTACTCCAAGAGCTTCCATTGCTGCATCTAAATGCTCAAGTGCTGTATCTATGTCGCCTTCTACAGGATATGCTTCGTATGGATATTCGTCTCCGAATTCTCCTTCTACTCCATTAACCTGAGGTAGCACGTATCTTGGATTAGGATCGTAAAGTCCACCAGTTGAAAGCATTATAAATTCTTTTCTGTTTAAAGCATAGTTTAGAGCTAATCTTAGGTCTTTATTTTCAAGTGGAGATGATCCGTCCATTTGAATTTTTATAAAGTCATTTGCTCCGTTGTAGTAGTATTCAACATCTTCTTCATATTGGGAAACAACTTCTGCTGGTACTTCTACCATATCTAATTCTCCATCTTCAAACATTGCTAAGGCAGTCATTTGATCTGGTACTATAATTATATGTACTTCGTCTAAATTAATAGAGTCTGCATCCCAGTAATTAGGATTTTTTTCAAGAATTAGTCTATCTTCATGTCTCCATTCTTTTACCACAAAAGGTCCATTATATACGTTGTTTTCTGAATTTGCTGCATAGTCTTTTCCAAATTCTTCCACATAGTCTTCTCTTGTAGGTGCAAACTGCATCATTGAAAGCATGCTTAAAAAGTATCCTGCAGGATTTTCAAGTTCAACTTCAAGAGTTTTTTCATCTATTGCTGTTACTCCTAAATCTTCTACTGGAACTTCACCTTTGTTGACATCACCAGCATTTTTTAGTGCCATACCTATAAATGCATAACCACTTGCTGTTTTAGGATCTAATAATCTTCTAAAACTATATTCGAAGTCGTAAGCTGTAACAGGTTCTCCATCGCTCCACTGAGTATCTCTTAGATAGAATGTGTAAGTGGTTCCATCATCTGATACATCCCAATCTTCAGCTATACCAGGTCTTACTTCACCTTGATATGTTCTGATAAGGCCTTCAAATATCTGATGTCCTACCGTTGCAGATGGTATTGAGTTAGCCAAATGCTGGTCTAATGTTGGTACGTCTGCTGTAAGTGAATATCTAAGTATTTTTTTAGACTCTTCAGCTGCTTGTTCTTCACCTTGTTCTGCTTCTTCTCCTTCTTGTTCTTCAGGCTCTTCAGCTGGTTCTTCGCTTCCCGGTGTAGTACAACCTACTACTCCAAAAGCTAAAATGATAATTAACATCCATGCTAATAATTTTCTTCCTTTCATTGTTTCCTCCTCTAATTTTTAAAGATTTAATTTATGTCAAAGTTCTAAGAACTGTCTGGACGATTTAGTAAGTAATTCGCATCCTGATTCTGTAACTAAAACTTGATCTTCTAGTCTGATGCCTCCCCATCCTGGAATATATATTCCCGGTTCTAGGGTTATAATATTGTTGACTTCCATTGTGTATTTGGATTTTGGTCCTAAAAATGGTTTCTCGTGTACTGCTAAACCTACTCCATGACCTACTCCAGAGTAGTTGTATTCTAAGTATTCTGTTCCATTCATAGCTTTAAGGGAAGCTTCATATAGTTCCACTCCAGTAGCTCCTGCCTTTACTTCATCTATCATATCTTGCTCAGACTGCTTTGCAATTTCAAATACTTCTTTTTGCTTTTCTGTAGGTTTCCCTACTACTACAGTTCTACTCATATCCGAAAGGTATCCCTTATATCCCGCACCAAAGTCCATTAATACTAGGTCTCCTTCTTTTATTTTCCTATCTGATGCTATGCCGTGAAGAAGTGATGTTCTCGGTCCTGATATGAATATATTCTCGTAGTTTCTAGCATCTGATCCTTCTATTTTAAGGTAATATGCCAAGAGTGCTGAAAGTTCCTTCTCTGTTTTTCCTACTTTTATCTCTTTGATTATTCTTTTAAAGGCTCTATCTCCTATTTGGCAAGCTTTTTTTATATGTTCTATTTCTTCAGGATTTTTAATTCTACGTATATCTTCTACTATACCTTCTACAGGTACCAATTGAGCTGATATATTTTGGGCTATTTTGTTGTAGTAGCTTAGGGTAATGCTGTGACTTTCTACTCCTAATTTTTTTATGTTCTCATTTTTAACTATCCTTGATACTGCAAGAGAAAAATCTCCATTTATTTCTCTCCAGTTGAATATTTCAAATCCTGGGCATTCTTCTGAAGCTTGTTCGGTATATCTAGGATCTGTGAGGAAATAATTTTTATCTTTTGTGATTAGTAAGTAGGCATCATCACTGGTATATCCACTTAAATATCTAACATTAAATATATCGTAGATTAGTAATGCGTCTATATTTTTTTTAAAAATTTCTTTTCTTATTATGTTTATCATAAATTACTCCTTATTTGTTTTATTATTTATTGGCTGTATATATTAAATGCAATGTTTATGCCAAAAGGAGAATTTTCTAATACAAATCTCTGTATCTACTGATTTTAAAGTCACACAAAAATAATGCCTCATCCTTTTAGGATAAAACATTATTATAAATTTAGTATATATTTTGTACTATTGTACGTTTTTGGGCATTAAGCAAATATTTTTACATTATTTTGCTTCATACTTTTCTTTTATTTCATATTTTTTGATTTTGTTGTTTAAAGTTTGTCTGGGAATTTTTAGTAATCTAGCTGCTGCCGATTTGTTTCCATCTGTTTTTCTTAAGGCTTTGACTATGAATTTTCTTTCTATTTCTTCTACCACCTTATTTAAAGATGGTATTTTTTCCATTGTTAATTTTATATTTTCTATTTCCTCTTTAACATTTTTATTATTGTTTATTGATTTTTCTTCTTTAATTATATTTTTTTCAGAATTATTTTTATACTTACTTATTTTTTCTGGAAGTTCAGATAGGTTAATTTTCGTATCGTCTGTAAAGTTCATTATATTTTCTATAGTATATTTGAGTTCTCTAACATTTCCCGGCCAAGGATATTTTTTAAACATATCACATACTCTTTTTTCTACGTTTTTTATATTTTTCCTTAGGGTATTATTGTATGCTTTGATAAAATACTCAATAAGTACAGGGATATCTTCCTGCCTTTCTCTTAAGGGTGGTACTTTGATCGAGAGTACGTTTAGTCTATAGTACAAATCTTTTCTGATAAGTCCTTTTTCAACAGCCAGCTCCGGAGATATGTTTGTAGCTGTAACTATTCTTACATCTATTTTTTTAGATTCTCTTCCTCCTACTCTTCTTATAAAACCTTCCTGTAGAACTCTTAGGAGTTTCGCTTGAAGGTTTACGTCCATAGAATTAATCTCATCTAAAAATAGAGTGCCTCCATCTGCAAGTTCAAATAGTCCAGGTTTTTCTCTTGCACCTGTAAAACTACCTGAAGTTGTTCCAAAAAGTATGCCTTCCAGCAAATCTTTAGGAATTGCCGCACAGTTTTGTGCTATGAAAGGATTTTTTCTTCTGTTAAAACTACTGTTATGAAGGGATTGGGCTACTAATTCTTTTCCTGTTCCTGTTTCTCCTTGTATTAATACGGAAGATGAACTGTCGGAAATTTTTAAAATTTTCTTTTTTATATCTTTTATCTTCTGACTTTCACCGATTATATCGTTTAAAGTATATACCGTACCATTATCTTTGTATTCTTCTATTACTATTTCTTTGTTTTGCTCTTCTTTTTGTGCTTCTATTATATTTTTTGATATTTTTTCGTAATTATTTATGTCTTCAAATATCTCCAAAGCACCAATTATTTTCCCTTTATCGTATAAAGGCAGTGTTGTGGTGATGGATGTAATTTTGTTTTCTTTGTATGTATAAAAACTTTGTATCTCATTTATTCTAGGAATTTCATCTTTTAAAACCTTATACAGGGTACTTCTTTCCTTTGTCATGTCACTGAAAATATCTAGGATATTTTTCCCTACTGCATATTTTGAATCTGTTTCGAAGATGATTCCTTGGTCATCTCTAAGATATTGAACCTTAGCCTCATTATCTACAATAATAAGGCTTTGGGTTTTGTATTCTAATATTGTTTCAACAATTATTTTCCA
>CAYMUD010000096.1:0-5530 GCA_964393495.1 uncultured Clostridia bacterium
TTAAAATAGGTATAAACGCTAAAAATGCATACATTTAATAAATCCTCCTTAAAATTTTTTTATGTGAAATTAATTATGTTCATTTGGTTTATAAATTTAGTTGACTATAACAGATACTCCATCGGGAATAGCCGTAACGGTGAATTCTTCCTTGCCTAAAAGTTCTTTTGCTTTTTTAAAGGCATTTTCAATAGTGTCTGCATAATACATATGCATATCTTCAACCATTTTCTTAGGAGCCCCCGTTACCATTATTACTTTATATTTAATTAGTATTCTTGCTAGTACTTGAGATTCCCATTGATCAGGGATAGTCTCATTTCTATTTTTTTTCAAGATTTCTTCCATTATTTCATCAGGACTTTCGGCATTTTTAAATGTTTCATAAAAAGCTTCACCGCCATGGCCGTCGCTACATTCACTTACCATAATTATGATACCGTTTTCCTTGATGCTAGCCTCAGCTGCTGTCATACCTTTTACCGACTGGTATATATTTTGATCTAAAGGATATCCGCCGTTTGTAGTGATAACTACATCAGCTTTTTTACTTTCTGCTCCAGCTAGATTATTTAAAAATTCACATCCTTTATAATGAGCATCTTCTCTATGACCTGCAAAAGCTGCTATAACTTCTTTATCTTGATTTATAACCACATTTAGTATGAAAGCTAAATTAGCTTTTTCTGCTGCATAAAGCATATCTGTGTGAAGTGGATTGTTTTCTAATATTCCAGTTCTTGCATATTCTGAACCGATAAATTCCGAACAATGATTAGCTAATACTGTTTTATAACTTGCAATTCCCGGAAGTATTGATTTTCTTCCTCCTGAGAATCCAGCGAAGAAATGAGGCTCTATGAATCCTTCGGCTATTAATAAATCAGCATCTAAAGCAATTTTATTTAACATTAAAGAACCACCCGAAGGTAAAATCCCTAAATCAACCATATCATCATCTTTTTTGCTATCGTGCATCTCTATATTTACAGAATCTACTATTTCATCACCGTATTTATTTCTAAGCTCTTTATCAGTAGATGGTCTATGTGCACCTGTTGCTACTAAGATTGTAATTTCTGCATTCTTATTAGTTTTTCTAATTGTATCAAGTATTACAGGCATAGTGATGTGGGATGGTACTGGTCTAGTATGATCACTTGATATTATTACTATATTTTTCTTTCCTTTTACTATTTCTCCTAAAGGAGGGGAGTTGACAGGATTGTTTAAAGAATCCTGTACCAACTCCGTTTCACTTTTTTCCGGTTTATATTCATGAGTTTGGGATAGAAGGACACCCTGTAATTGGGTATCTTCTATCTCAACTTCCTTGTTAATTTTTCCATAAGGTAGTTGTATTTTCAAAACATTCATCTCCTATTATTCGATTATTTTTCCTGGATTCATAATATAATTTGGATCGAAAGCTTGTTTTATTTTTTTCATAAGCATAAGTTCTGTTTCACTTAAGTGGTCTTTCATAAATTTCATTCTCTTAAGGCCTATTCCGTGCTCACCGCTTAGTTTTCCGCCTAATTTATATACTGCATCGTATAATTCTTTTAATGCTTTATTTTCAATGTCAAACCACTCTTCCATAGTTGTATCTGGGTTTTTAACTAAGGTAGTATGTAAGTTACCATCTCCTGCGTGACCGTAGGAAGGCATTTTAATGTCGTATTTTTTGGATATTTTTTCTATTTCAGGCATTAACTTCGCTATATTTCCTATAGGAACAACTATATCTTCAAGACTTTGTTCAGGACTGTATACCATAAATGCTTCTGCTATATTTCTTCTTACACTCCATACTCTTTCTTGTGTAGTAAAGTTGTCAGCTACATAAACTTCTATAGCTCCATTTTCAAGACAAAGCTCTCCTATGGTTTCAGCATCAAGTTCTACTACACTTTCATTGGTTCCGTCAACTTCTATTAGAAGCATAGATCCTGCTTTTTGATATGGAAGATGTTCATTTAAATAGTCGCAAGTAGTGTGAACCGACAACTTATCCATAAATTCTATGGAAGTAGGAACTATTCCACCTTCTGATATTATAGTAGGTACTATTTTTATAGCGGATTCAACATCTTCAAACAAAACTAGTAAGTCAGTTGCGTATTTTGGCTTTGGTGAAAGCTTTATTGTAGCCTTAGTTATTATGCCAAGAGTACCCTCTGATCCTATCATTAACTTTTTAATATCATATCCTGTAACATCTTTAACATTTTTTCCACCTAATTCTACTATTTCACCAGTAGGAGTAACCATTTCAAGACCCATTATATACTGTCCTGTAACTCCATATTTAATAGCCTTACCACCACCAGCATTTTCGGCGATATTACCACCAATATAACAAGTAAGTAAGCTCATAGGATAACCAGCGAAGAATAATCCTTTATCTTCAACTAATCCATTGATTTCATTTGTTACTAAGCCAGGTTCTACAACTATCATCATATTGTCGTAGTCTATTTCAAGAACCTTATTCATTTTTTCTACAGATAACAATATACCACCAAATGATGGAATAGCACCTCCTGAAAGTCCACTTCCTGCTCCTCTTGGGGTAACAGGTATAAGATTTTTATTTGCTAATTTCATAACTTCAGCAATTTGTTCAGTTGTGGTAGGAGTTATAACTACATCAGGCATATGTGCATATTCTTCAGGAGTTTCATCATGAGAGTAGTTTTCCATTTTTTCTTCGTCTAAAATAACATTTTTATTTCCCAATATACCTTGCAATTGTTTTACTATTTCTTCAGTTAAAGGATTGTAATTCATTATTTTACCTCCTTAGCGAGTTTACTGTTTAATAAAGGAATTACTTCAAATAAATCTCCAACAATTCCAAAATCTGATACTTGGAAGATTGCTGCGTCAGGATCACTATTTACAGAAATAATTACCTCTGAAGTTTTCATACCAGCTAAATGCTGAATAGCTCCGGATACTCCTACCGCTACATATAATTTAGGAGTTACGGTTTTACCACTAAGCCCTACTTGTTGAGGGTAGGTAGCCCAACCTCTATCTACTGCATCTCTTGAAGCTCCAACTACTCCACCTAAATTTCCTGCTAACTCTTTAAGCATTGAGAAGTTTTCGCTTTTCTTCATTCCTTTACCACCAGCTACTACTATCTCAGCCGCTTGGATATTAATATCTCCTCCAACTTCATGCTTTGATTCAAGTTTTTTAACTCTATTATCTAAAAGGCTGGTATCGAATTCAATGTATTCAATATCACCAGTTCTGCTTTCATCTATGTCCAATGGTTTTGAAGATTTAGGTCTTACAGTTGCCATTTGTGGTCTGTGATCTGGAGTTTTAATAGTAGCTAGTATATTACCACCTATAGCAGGTCTTGTTTGAAGTAAATTTTTAGTTTCTTCTTCTATATCAAGTTCAGTACAATCGGCTGTAAGTCCTGCATGCAGTCTCATTGCTACGTGAGGCATAAGAGTTCTGCCGTTTACAGTTGCAGCTGACAATATAATGTTTGGTTTTAAATCTCCAATCATTTCTACAAGTAAATTACTGTAGTTTTCAACGATGAAATCTGAAAGGCTTTCATCTTCTATAACTATAACTTTATCAGCACCTCTTAAAATTAGTTCATCAAGTTGCTTTTTATCTACATTACTTCCTATTACTACAGAAATTAATGGTTCTTCTAATTTATCTGCTAAAGCTCTACCTCTTGAAAGTAATTCAAAAGATACATCTTTTAAATTACCATTTAGAGTTTCAGCCATAGTCCATATATTTTTATATTCCATATTTACCTCCTATACAATTTCTTTGGTTTTTAAAAATTCTACTAATTTATCTACCGCTTCTTCAAGTTGATCATCGTCTTTTGCTGAAACTATAGTTCCACCTCTTGTAACTTTAGGAGTTTCTATCTTAACAACTCTTGTTGGTGATCCTTTTAGTCCTAATTTTGTTTCATCAAAATCCATATCCTTAACTGTTAATGTAGGTAATTCAGTTTTCTTAGCTCTTTGTTTACCTCTCAATGTAGGTAATCTTGGATAGCTAATTTCTTTTACTACTGTAAGAAGAGTAGGAAGAGGTAGCTCTAATTTTTCGTAACCTTCTTCTAATAGTCTTTCTACAACGATTTTATCTTTATCAACTTCTTCAACTTTACTTATATAAGTTCCTAAAGTAAGATCTAATTCAGCAGCTATGTTTGGTCCAACCTGTCCAGTATCTCCGTCTGTAGCTCTTTCACCAGCTAATACTAAATCATAATCGCCGATTTTTTTTATAGCTTCAGCCAATACATATGCTGTTGACCAGGTATCTGAACCTGCAAACTTTCTATCAGTTACTAGTATTCCATCATCACAACCCATGGCTATAGCTTCCTTTAGAGCTTTAGATGCTGATGGGGGACCCATGGTTATTACTGTTACTTTTCCACCATTTTCTTCCTTAAGTTGAATTCCAACTTCAATCGCATATAAATCTAGTGGATTTATTATACTTTCTACTCCGTCTCTTATCATTGTGCCGGTTTCAGGATCCATTTTAACATTACTTGTTTCTGGAACCTGTTTAATTGGTATGATTATATTCATTATTAAACCTCCTTGGTATTATGGTATGACCATTCAATTCTTAAAAATAAGATTTAAGTAGGATGGTCATACCAATTTGTCTTATTAATATTATATGGGAACCTTTTCCCTTATGCAATATAAGTTATATTATTAACACAAAAAGGGCTAATTTTATAAATCAGCCCTTTTTGTAATTTAAATATTAATTATTAAATTCTTCATCACCTTCGATACTTAAATAGACATTATTAAAGTGTTCTTTCATAGCTTTTCTTGCTATATTTTTATCGCCTGAAACTATTGAATTTACTATATTTTTATGCATATCTTCTAGTATCTTATCTACTTTTAAATTTTTTACTATTTTAAGTCGTGCATCTTTTATAAAGTAGGTCATAAGAGAAGATATAGTTTCTAAAACATTCAATATGAGTATATTATTGGTGCATTCAGCGATTTTATAATGAATAGATTTATCTATTTCAACCCTTTCAGCCTCAGAATTAGCATTAATAAGATCATCTAATAATTGCAATAAGGTTTCTTTTCGCTCCTCTGTTATCCTTTCTGCAGCAAGACCTGCAGCTTCTATTTCTAATATATTTCTTATCTCTAATATATCTCTGAATTTTCCATTTTTTAAAGTGAAAATTAAAGATAAAGGCTCTAATCCAATGTGGTCAAGACTTTCTGATATAAAATTCCCTTCTCCTTGACGACTCTCTATGATACCTATAATTTCCAAAGACCTTAAAGCTTCCCTTATAGAAGTACGGCTAACGCCAAGCATTTCGGCCATTTTTCTTTCGGCTGGAAGCTTGTCTCCTAATTTAAGTTCGCCGCTGAGTATCATATTTTGAATTTCTTCACTTACTTGTTGATGAATTTTTTTGTTTTTTATTGGCTCAAACATATAACTTCTCCTAAATATTACGAAATATTAACATATA
>CAYMUD010000097.1:0-5494 GCA_964393495.1 uncultured Clostridia bacterium
GTGGACGAAGAGCTTTTTTGATTTTTTGAAAGGAGGAGTAAAAATGTTATGAAATTTAAAGCTTAAGTTTAATAATAAAACAAATCTTATAAAAAAATTAAAACAAAAAAAATGGAGGTTTCAAAATGGAAAAGAATATGGATTTAAGAAAAAATTTAGTGACGGCTTTACTTCTTGCAATAGGATTTATATTAAGGAATTTTATACCTATAGGAATAGGTAGTATGAAGGCAGATATAATGTTGGGAATAATATTTGTATGTATATTACTAAACCCAACAGTTAAAAATACAATACTCACAGGACTTCTGGCAGGAATCATTACAGCTATGACTACTGCATTTCCAGGAGGTCAAGTGGCTAACTTAGTAGATAAATTACTAACTGCTTTTTTAATATTGGGAATAATAAAGATGTTTGGGAAAAATAGTTACAAAATACCTGTTTTAGCTGTAATAGGATTTATCGGGACTGTCTTTAGTGGATCTGTATTTCTACTTACTGCTTTAGCTTTAGTAGGATTACCTGTAGGCTTCAATGTTCTTTTAGCTACTGTAGTGATTCCTACTGCAGTTATAAATACACCTATTACAGTTCTTTTATACAAATTAATAACTAAATCTATTAATGCTACTAATTTATCAACCCTATACAAAGAAAAAGCAGCATAAAATAAAAAATAGATGGGCTGTAAATACAGCTCATCTATTCTGCTTGTAATTAAGCTACTGTGTTTAAATATAAATATGAAACTTCATCAACGGTCTGGATTCTTCCTTCTACAGGAGAACCATCAGTTCCGTATTCTTTTATATATTCAATCAATATTTCATCTAGTCCTGGATAAAGAGCACTTAATTCATTATCTCCAAACATTGCATATCCATCTCCACCTGCTGCTAAAAAGTCATTAGTTGCTAATGAATAAATAGCTTCCATATCTAATTCTTCACCAGCTACTGTTACTTCTACAACTTTGCTTCCAGCTTCTTGACTTGGATCCAAAACTACATTCATACCAGAAATATGTGGAAAAGCTCCTAGACTTTCAGGATAAGCACTGTATCCATGTTGTAGAGCTTCCATTAGCTCAGCACCAGTAACATCTATGGTCACTACATAGTTTCCAAATGGTAGCACAGTAATTACATCTCCTACTGTAATATCACCAATTTGTATTGAATCTCTTATTCCTCCACCATTAGTAAGTACTACGTCTGCTCCAGTAAAATCTAGCATAGAATCAGTAATTAAATTTCCTAGATTTGTTTCTCCTGTTCTAACAAATTCTCTAGCTCCTTCTAATTTAATTTCTGTATTACCAACTACTTCTTCAGTAATTAAATTATTAGCTTCTTTAATTTCTTCTACTATTGCAACTACATCAGGGTCAGCTTCTAAAGCTTCTCCTTCTTCCTTATTGATAAGTTTTGCTGTAATAGATGATACTTTTCCGTCCTTAACCAATATATCAACATGTCCAACATTCTTATCGTATTCTCCTGCTTGAACTATCATAGTATCACCAATCATCATACCTTCTTCTAAGGCATGGTGACTGTGACCATCTACTATTAAGTCAATACCGTCAACATACTCGGCTACAAGATCGCTTCTTTCTGTACTACTAGGATCCATTCCTAGATGAGAAAGTGCAACTATTACATCTGCTTTGTCTTGTAATTTTGCTACCATAAGTTTTGCAATAATTACAGAATCAAAAAACTCTAATCCTTCTGTATTCTTTGGATGAGATTTATATTTAGTCTCTGATGTTGCCAAACCAAATATACCTACCTTAACTCCACCTACTTCTTTTATTACATATTCAGGCAAAAAGTTTTCATAATTCTCATCATAAACATTAGCTCCTAATATAGGAAAATCTGCCATTTGGGCTAACTCTAATAATCTTTCTTTACCGTAGTTAAAGTCGTGGTTTCCAGCAGTCATAGCATCGTATCCTATTTCATTAAATATTTTTATTATACTTTCACCTTCAACTAAAGTTGCTATAGTTTGACCGTGCAAAGCATCTCCAGCATCTAAAACTAGAGTATTAGGATTTACTGCTTTTACATTGTTTACAATTGTTGCTACTTTGTCAAGTCCCATACCATCGTATTTACCGGCTTCTACTCTTGCATGAGTATCATTGGTATGCACAATTGAAACAATAACCTCTTCAGGTGTATCAGTCTCTTCAACTGTTCCTGGAATCTGAATTATATCACCAGGATAAATAAGGTCTCTGTTCTCCATGTCGTTTAGTTCTACTAATTGGTCAACTGTTACTCCATAATCTTCAGCAATCTTCCACAGTACATCTCCACTCTGAACATTATAACTTTCAGCAAATGCAGGCATAACCATAGTAGAAATTACTAAAACAAATGTTAATACAAAAATTAAAATTTTCTTGTTTTTCATATGAACCTCCCTTATATATTTTAATACCTATTACATTAATATTATACCACATTATGAAAATTTTATAACAAAAAAGCTTGTTAATTATTCGTTAATAATTAACAAGCTTTTCTTTTTATTTTTAATTAAAGATTATTTTCACTACAAAAGTTCTTCTTTTACTTCTTTAAAGGCTTTAAGAGCAAAGTCCAAATCTTCTCTTGAATGTCCTGCAGATATTTGTGTTCTTATTCTTGCTTGACCTTTAGGTACAACTGGAAAATAGAAACCTATTACATAAACACCTTTTTCAAGTAATCGGTCTGCCATCTTTTGAGAAAGAACTGCATCTCCTAGCATTATAGGAACTATAGGATGTTCCCCTTCTATTATTTCAAAACCAAGTTTTTTAATATTTTCTCTAAAATATCTTGTATTATCTTCTAACTTATCTCTGTATTTAGTATCTTTCATAAGCATATCCAACACAGTTAATGAAGCAGCTGTTATAGCTGGAGATAATGTATTTGAAAATAAATAAGGTCTTGATCTCTGTCTTAGCAAATCTATTATCTCTTTTCTTCCACTTGTATAACCACCGCTGGCACCACCTAAAGCTTTCCCAAGAGTTCCTGTAATTATATCTACCCTATCCATTACATTTCTGTATTCATGAGTACCTCTTCCTTTTTCTCCTATGAATCCTACTGCATGGGAATCATCAACCATAACTAAAGCATTGTACTTGTCCGCTAAATCACAAATTCCTTCTAAATCTGCAATTATCCCGTCCATAGAAAAGACTCCGTCTGTAGCTATGAGCTTTATTCTTGCACCATCCTTATCTGCTTCTTTAAGCTGTTCTTCTAAGCTTTCTAAATCGTTGTTTTTATATCTGTATCTCATGGCCTTGCTAAGTCTAACACCATCTATTATACTTGCATGATTAAGTTCGTCGCTTATTATAGCATCATTTTTTGTTGTTATAGTTTCAAATAATCCTCCGTTAGCATCGTAACAAGAAGAATATAGAATAGTATCCTCTGTTTTCAAAAATTCTGAAAGCTTATTTTCTAACTGTTTGTGTATGTTTTGAGTTCCACATATAAATCTAACTGATGATAATCCGTATCCCCAATTGTCATAACTTTTCTTAGCAGACTCTCTTACATCTTCGTTATTTGAAAGTCCCAAATAATTATTAGCACACATATTCAAAACTCCATTTACCATAGTCGTATCTATTCTACTGCTTTGAGGCGTAGTAATAATTCTTTCTTCTTTCCAAAGTCCACTTTCTTTAATTTCCTCTAGCTCTTTTTTGTAAATATTTTTACTATTTTTGTACATAGAAACCTCCTTAATTTTAAAATATAATTAAATCCAGTTTAATATGACCTTACCACTTCTTCCACTCTTCATTACATCAAAACCTTTTTGAAAGTCTTTATAATGAAATTCGTGTGTTATGACATCAGATATATCTAGTCCAGATTGAAGCATAGAATTCATCTTATACCAAGTTTCATACATCTCTCTACCATAAACTCCTTTTAAATGTAATCCGTTGAAAACTATCTTATTCCAATCAACACTTGTCTCTTTATCCTGTATTCCTAATATAGCTATTTTTCCACCGTGAACCATAGAATCAATCATAGAATTTAAAGCCTGATCATTTCCCGACATCTCTAATCCTACATCAAATCCTTCGGACATGCCCATCTCCATTATTACATCTGAAATTTTTTCTTCTTTTACGTTAACAATTCTATCTGCTCCTAGTTTCTTTGCTAAATCAAGTCTATATTCATTTATGTCTGTAATCACTACATTTTTTGCCCCAGCATGTTTAGCTACCGCTGCAGCCATTGCACCTATTGGTCCAGCTCCTGTTATTAGAATATCTTCCCCAAGCAAATCAAAGGATAAGGCTGTATGTACCGCATTTCCTAATGGATCAAATATACTCATAATATTTTCAGGTATATCGCCATGAGGAACCCATATGTTTGAAGCAGGAAGAGCTACATAATTTGAAAAAATTCCAGTTCTATTAACTCCTACTCCCATAGTATCCTTGCATAGGTGTCTTCTCCCAGCTAAGCAATTTCTACATTTACCACAAACTATATGTCCTTCTCCTGAAACAATCTGTCCTAGCTCAAGGTCAACTACACCTTTTCCCAATTCTATAATCTCTCCTACGAATTCGTGTCCTATAGTCATAGGTGTTGGTACAGTTTCTTTAGCCCATTCATTCCAATCGTAAATATGAACATCTGTTCCACAAATTGAAGTTTTGTGAATTTTGACCATTACTTCTCCATATTTAAGCTCCGGCACCGGTACTTTTTCCATCCACAATCCTTCTTCCGGATATTTTTTTACTAAAGCATCCATTATTTCAGTCATAAATTCCCTCCTAATTCTTGTTTTTTATATTTTACCACCAATTTGTTTACAATTCAAGCACATTTTACTCTTTTGTATTTTATACGCGAACATATTTCCTTTCAATTAAAAAAAGGCCACTTATTCAATTAATACCCACTATTTGAATAAGTAACCTTGATGTTTGTTATTTATTTAAAGCTTTTTTTATTTTTTCCGGTGCTATTTTACATTTTTCTTCAGATACAGCACATACTGCAAATCTCAAACCTTTTTGTAAAGGTATTACAAATATATTTTCTTCCATTAACTTTTCGCTGATTTTCTGTGGATTTTCACAAGGTATACTTATAAAAAACCCGTCTCTATATGGAAGTATCTCTAAATCGATTTTTTCTGCCTCTTCTACAAAAGCTTCAGCTCTTTTTCTCAGTAATTTCTTATATTTACTTTTTTCTTCTTCATACTGACTTCTAAGTTTATCATTATTAGTAAGTTTTGCTACAGTAGTCATTGCTCCTCTAGTTCCATTAGACCAGTTTGCTCTAGCCGTATGTAAACAAGCATAGTAAAATTCTTCTGCTATCTCCTCACTACTTGAAATACCTATTACAGCACCACTTCTCAATCCATACATAGTATGGCTTTTAGATGCACTGAAAGCTACTATTATAAATAAATTTTCTGGAAG
>CAYMUD010000098.1:0-5493 GCA_964393495.1 uncultured Clostridia bacterium
AAATCTTCCTCTATCTCTTCTTCGTAAAATTCTGCAGAATACATGAGTTCCTTTACGCCTACAAGCATTGCTTCTATAAGTGTTAGACTTCCTCTAATAAGAGGTTTATTAAATATATCTTTTTTGAAAATTGATTTTAAATCCTTGGTCCTTGTTGTGATTTCGCCGTCAGGCTTTCTGATGGCAGTTGATATCTTATGAGGTCCTTTCATCATTATACCTTCAATGAGTGCTTGACCTCCTATAGTGGTTTTTCTTTTTGTTTTAGCCATATTTTACTCCTATCTGTTTCTCTATAACCATTAAAAAACTGTACATGGTCAATCTCACTTTTGAAACTTTGAAAAAAATTGAGATCAGCTAAGGTACAGCAATTTCTTTTTCTTGTCTCCATACCATATACTATCACTTAGCATAGTATTATACAATTACAAAAGTATTAAATATAATACCATGAATTAACTATTTATTCAATTTTGCTTTTCTAGCTCTTAGAAGCATTATCGTCATAATTATAAGGACATAGGCAAGTATAGCTATAAATGTTATTAGGTAATATATTGGATTTCCTGTTTTATATCCTATTATAGGCTGGCTCAAAGCAACCATAAGAGGTATACCTAAAGGAGCTGCTACAGCACTCCCGAGTACTAAATCTTCCGCTACGTCGGTTTCTAGATTAGGGTCCAAACCTCTTAAAAGAGCAAGACCTGTAGATGCAGTTCCTGTAAGCATTCCAAACATAGCTAGAGAATACAACTTATGATTATTCTTAAAGGCTCTTTTTGCAAAAAATGTTACAAATAGTAGGGTTCCAAAAGCCCCTGTCAAACTTATGAAAAGAAGAAGCTCCCAGTATTGTTTTATAGTAACCAAAGATATAGCCATAACAGAAGATGTAATCATTACATTAAAAGAAAAAGATGCGATATTGTGCATTAAGTATCCATCTGTTAACTCTAATGTTCTGGCGTTTTTATTTTTTTTAAGATATTCAAATAATTTCTTAAGCAGTATAGCTACAACTATTCCAAATAAGTAGTTAAATCCCTTTACTAAACTACCAATTGTACTAGCTATTTCTCCTAAAGAATTCAATCCTTTAGTTAAATAAAGCATAAGGAAATATGTTACAAAATATACTCCTGCTACTAAAACAATTTGAGTAGTCAACATATCAAAAAAATTAATTTCTGAAACAGCTTTTATTTCGAAATTCTTTTTATTTATTCCTCCTAAATTCCTTAGGCCATGACTTTCTACTCCGTATTTTCTACCATAATAATTTAATAAGCCTACACCTATTACCCCACCTACTAAAAACCCTACCGTAGCTAATGTAAGACCATACTGGGTTGTATATCCCAGCTGCAAAACTTCTTCCCAAGATGACCCTATAGCTGTTGCAAATCCAGGTCCTTGTCCGAAGGCTAAGGGAAGCATAAGACCCAATCCGAAAAATAAATCGGGCTTTATTGTGCTTATCATAAAAAACAATAAAATCATTCCTAATACTGCTTGAAAACAATAAGTTGATAATATAAACAATCCTGAGTTTATCGAATTTTCTCTCTGCTTTGTGTTTTTTTCTGACAAAGTCAAAGCTATGAAGCCTATACCTAAAAAATGAAAAACAATTGATTCGTAAAATTTTATTTCAAAATTTACTATGCCTAAAACTTCTGGACCAGCGATCAAACCTATAATTCCTGCCAAAAGTGCATTGGGTATGATTATACTCTTAAATATTCCCAACTTTTCTTTAATTAATTTTGCTATTAACATAAAAATAAAAATATAAAGTACATATAAAACTACTGTCCAATCATCTCTCATTTCTTTTTCTCCCTATGTAGTATTTTAAAGTTTCCAAAAAAAATATAATCGAAGGATTTTTTTTAGGATTAAATATAATTCTATATTTTTCATCTTGATTATTATAAAATTCAAAAATATCTAACAGAGTTATGCTAAAGGCTTTTATATTTTCGATATAAAGGATTTCATCAATATTTTGGCCATTAATTTTTAGTGATTTAGATGATAATACCACATTAACCATCTGTTCAAGTGTTTTTTTGCCTTCCTTGTTAAATTTTTGGAAGCTTATTTCCTGGGTAATAATTTCTATTTTTTCTCTCTTTAAATATCCATATAAAATGTCTTTTTGCCATTTGTTCCAATGAACTGTATCTTCGAAGTAGTCTCCTTTTATAAAACCATAATCATCTATACTCCAACTTTCACTACAACTTTTACAACTAAACAAATCCCCTTGAGAATAGATAGTATCTATTCCTTTACATTTAGGACACATATAAAGCAACCTCTCTATATGTTCAGCTTTATTTTTACCTTTGAATTTTATTTTATTTTTTCTTTGCCATTCGTATTCGTTATGATATATACCATTTTTCATTTGCTCATATATTTCTTCTTCGGACATTTTTTTTATCTGTTTTTTTTCAAAAAGCACTTCATAATCCAAGAAAATTTTCCCTTTTCTATAGTGCTGAGCCCAACGGGGCTTTTTTAGGTATCCACCTTTAATAATTGCACTATACACCGGTATTCTCAACATTTTTATCAATTTTGCAGTAGAGTATATTATTTCTTCCGTCTCTCCAGACCAACACCTTCCGCCTTCTGGATAAATACCTACAGGTTTGTCTGCTTTGCTTAGTCTCAATAATTGCTTTACTGCTTTAAAGTCTTTATTGCCTTTGGAAAATGGAATTGCACCTCCAAGATTCAAAAAAAATTTTTTCCAGTAAGTATCATAGTTAGTATCTGATGCGATATATCTAATAAGTCTGTTGGAATGAGAATTAATTATGATAGGATCATCGGCCATCACATGGTTACCTATTATCAAGTATGGTTCTTCTCTTTTTAGAATTTCGCTGTTATTTTTAGTAATATTATACCTTAAAGGAAGAAAGGGCCTAAGTATTAAAACTATAATTCTATAAAATCTATCTTCTTTTTTTAGTTTTTTATTGAATGTTTTAATTTTCTTCATATGTCACCTTCTTTAGTTTATACAGACTAATGATATCATAAATACTGAAATTTATTAATTAATTTTGAGTTAAATATAAAAAAAGCTGCTGAAAAAAATTAATTTTTCAGCAGCTTTTATTTTTTTTAGTTTTTTCCATTTTTATCTTTTGCTGAATTTTCCTTCTTAGTTTTTTCTTTTAAGCTTTTTGAATATTCGTGAAGTTTATTATCCACAAGACAATGAATACTTCCTTTTGGATAATGTCCTTTCTCATTCTTTTGACCAGCCTTTACTCCTGTCAAAATTTCTATTCCTTCTTCTATTGTTTCAACTGCATAAATATGAAATTTTCCTTCTTTTACAGCATTTATAACTTCTTCTTTTAACATTAAATCATTTACATTTTGTTTAGGAATAATAACTCCTTGCTCTCCATTTATACCCTTAATTTTACATACCTTATAAAATCCTTCGATTTTTTGATTTACTCCTCCTATTGGCTGCACCTTTCCTCTTTGATTAACAGAGCCTGTAACAGCTATGGATTGTTTGATTGGTTTTCCCGAGAGACTAGACATTATTGCATATAGTTCTGTACTTGATGCACTATCTCCGTCTATTCCTGAATAAAGTTGTTCAAATACTATACTTGCAGATAGAGCTAAAGGTTTTTCTTGTGCATATTTATATCCAAGATATCCGTTGATTATCATTACTCCCTTATCATGAATTTTACCACTAGTTCTTGCTTCTCTCTCAATATTTATCAATCCTGATTTACCCCTATAAGTTGACACAGTTATTTTACTTGGTTTACCAAAAGAGTATTCTCCTGTTCCTACTACAGCCAGACCATTTATTTCTCCTACCTTTTCTCCCTCTACATCCATAAGGTATATTTCATCCTCAAAATAATCTAAAGTTTTTTCTTCATACATATTGTTTCTATAAATTTTTTCATTTATAGTTTTTTCTATATGCTTAAGTTCTACTTTACTAGAACCATCTTCATCCGCCCAAGCATCAGCTTCGTAAAGTATTTCGACTATTTGATTAAATCTAGAGCTTAATTTTTTCTGACTATCAGCTATTCTGGAGCTATGTTCTACTACTTTGCACACAGCATCTCTTGTAAAGTGTCTCAAATTCTCTTTTTCACAGTGAGTTGCTATAAAACTTTGCATTTTCAACACATTATCTTGGTTCCTATCCATTTCTATATCAAAATCAGCTCTTATTTTAAAAAGTTTTGGAAACTGCTCATCATAAGAGTATAGAATTGAATAAGTTCTTGGATCTCCTATTAGTATAACCTTTATATCCAATGGGATTGCTTCAGGTTTAAGGGTTGATGTTACAGGATATCCCATCATGGATTGCATACTTTCTATTCTTATTTCATCATTTTGCAAAGATCTCATTAGACCTTTCCAAGTATATATATTTTCCATCAAATCTCTTATATTCATTACCAAATATCCACCGTTAGCAGCATGTAGAGATCCTGGTTTTACCTTTGTGAAGTTTGTTTTTAATACTCCCATTTTATTTTCAAATTCAATATTACCCAGTAGGTTATTGTATGTAGGATTAGTTTCGTAAATTACCGGTGCATGAGATTTATCTGAATTATCTATAAATAAATTAACTTGATATCTCTCAAAAAAATTTTCTGATGAATTATTCTGAAATGCTAAAAATGGATTTTTGTTATTTTTTTTATCATCAGATTTAAACATATCTACATTTCCCACTATATCGTTTTTTACTTCTTTAAGATATTTTTTTACCTTTTCATTGTCAAAGGCCTTCGTGATTTTATCTATATGAATTTTCACAATTTTATTTGCTTCTTTAGTATCAAGCTCCCTTACTTTTTCTCTAAATTCATCTTGTATATCCCTAAGTTTTTTGAATAGGTCGATACTTGCCAGGTTTAAATCATTACTTTTCGATTGTATTTTTTCATATACTTCTTTATCCATATCATGAAAATCTTCTTCTTTCATAGGTTTTCCATCATCTTTTAAGGGAACACTTATTAACCCTCTATCAGTATTTGAATATGTGAATCCATACTCTTTAGCAAGTTCCCTAAGTTGACTCATTATGCTCTCAGATATTTCATTTAGTTCTTTAATTATCATACCTTTTTTACGTTCGTATTCTTTGCTGGTAAAAGTATTTTCCATCTCTTTTTTTATAAAAACTATTGTATTTTCAACAGCTTTTTGAAATTTCTTTCCATTTCCAGTTTCCAAATCTACAGCTAAAGGATTGTCGGGATTTTTGAAATTATATACATAAACCCAGTCTCTTGAAGCCGGTTTGTCTTCTGCTTTTTTATTTGTAATCAATTGAATATATGAATTCCTGCCTGTCCCACTTATGCCGGAAACAAAGATATTATAACCTTTTCTCTTAATAGTTAAGCCAAAATCTATAGCTTTAGTTGCTCTATCTTGACCGATTATACCTTCTAATGGTTT
>CAYMUD010000099.1:0-5427 GCA_964393495.1 uncultured Clostridia bacterium
TGCTTAGAAATTCTTCTGTTAATAATTTCCCATCTCTTCTTTTTCTTGCATTTCTGGACTTATCTCTTTCATACCTGTATAAAATATATCGTTTTGCTACGTCTTTTCTCGGACTTGCCATAAGTCTATCTTCTACCATATCCTGTATTTCTTCTACCGGTGTTGGGTTTTCTTTTTGTGATGCCAGCTCGAATATTTCATCTGCTATTTCTTTTGCTATTTCTTCATTAGGTCCTTCTTTTGTTTCTTTCATAGCTTTTATAATAGCATTTTCTATTTTTTCAACCCTGAATTCTACAATGTCTCCGGTTCTTTTGATAATTTTGGCCACAGTGCACCTCCTATATATTGTGTGTATTTGCCGTAAATAAAGTATAGTGACACAATATATTGTATCACTATAAGGGTAAATGTCAAATTTAAAATCCCATATTTCAAAAGTCTAAAGCCTTTGATTTTTCAACATTTTAATTTTTTATATATTTTTTGTATTTTGTATTTCC
Organism: uncultured Clostridia bacterium; assembly: GCA_964393495.1. GTDB lineage: Bacteria > Bacillota > Clostridia > Tissierellales > Dethiosulfatibacteraceae > UBA8670. The sequence goes on from CAYMUD010000099.1 coordinate 504, forward strand.
TTATGATTTCAATGGTTATAGGTTTTTTTAAAAAAATTGTATTTATCCTAGCCAATTTATCAAATTTTTAGTTTCTTTAAAACATGAGTTTTTCAGGAAGTCTTCTTTATATTTCGACGAACACATCATAGGATGCCTACTTATATAAAGTTTTCCTGATTTTATAAACTCTTTTCTACTTTCTGCATGCTTACCCCAAAGAAAGTATTTAATATCCTTGTTATTTTGGGATATGTAATTCAAAAGATTTTCATTGAATTTTTCCCAAATCTTTTTATGACTTCCAGGTTTTCCTGCTTCAACTGTAAGATAGGTATTTAACAGTAGTACTCCTTGCTTTTCCCAGCTCTTAAATAATTTATCTGGAGCTAATATTTCAAATTCTTCTTTTTTTATTTCTTTTTGTATCTCAGAAAACTTCTTTATGTCTTCGTACCTTGTATATCCCCTGTAAACCTTATGTATAGCTCTAATAATGTTTTTTAGAGACACCTGCCTGAATTTTTCATTCCAAGAGTTTAAATCCCCTACTTCAAAGGCTCTTCCCGTAGCTCTTCCTTTTTCCGGATATGGATCCTGTCCTAATATGATTATTTTTATTTTACTTAAATCTTGATTTAAAAATCTGAGAACATTTTCTGCTTCCGGATTTATATTATCTCCTATTTTGTCTTCGATTTCAAGTATTAACTTTTTATTTTTATTTAAAAAATTTTTCCAACTGCTGTGATGATTTTCTGGTATTAATTTCATCAAACACTCCTTATTTCTTTTAATGTTTTAGATATAAGTTTAAAGTCTTCCCAAGAGTCTTTTTTTGCATTAGGATTTCTAAGAAGATATGCTGGATGTAATGTAGGTATAAATTTTATTTTACCTTTAGTGTATATCTTTCCTCTTCCTTTAGTAATCTTTATATTATCATCTATTAATATCTTGGCGGACACCGACCCTAAAGAAACGATAATTTTAGGTTGGATAATTTTTACCTGCCATCTTAAGTAAGGCAGACATTTTTCTATTTCCGTCTCATCAGGATTTCTATTGCTGGGAGGTCTACATTTTACTATATTTGTAATATATATTTCATCTCTAGCTAGGCTAATAGCTTTTAGCATTTTATCTAGTAGGTGTCCTGCCTTTCCTACAAAAGGTTTACCTATCCTATCTTCATTAAATCCCGGTGCTTCTCCTACAAACATAAGATCAGTTTCTATATTTCCTTCTCCAAACACAACCTTATTTCTATCTTTATGTAATTTGCATCTATTACATTTTGAGCATATTTGATTTAGTTCTGATAATTTGTACATAAAAAACTCCCTTATGAAATAATGGATATATTATATCATATGAGAGTAATTTATTATAGAGTGCAGAGTTCCAAAATTTTTATACAAATGTACCTCTTAATGCTAAATATTGGTCAAATATTAATCTACTGGCTCTTGAACCGAATATGTATGATTCATGTTCGTTGTAATACAAAGGATCTTTGAATTTTTTTGTGAATATTACCAATACATAACTTCCATAAGGAGTATGAAATATTCCTCCATCGTTTCTAGCTGCATCCATACTTCCGCTTTTTGATGCAAGATATACAAGTTCTTCATCTCCTGTATCTTCTGAATCTAAATAATACTGGGGTAAGTTTTTAGTTAGCATTCTATTATAATGCTGATTTTTTAATATTTCTAGCATCTCTCTTGAGATTTCTTTGCTCCATAATTCTTCTTTATACAGCATTTCAAAGAATCTTCCATAATCTCTAGGCGTTGTAGTTCCTAGTTTTTCGTATTCTTCAAAATTAATTTTATTATGTAGTTCTGTACTCTTGAATCCAAGTTCTCTGCAAGTATTATTTATATTTTCTATGCCAAGAAAATCTATAAGAGTATTAGTTGCTATATTATCACTTATTATTATCATTAGCTTAGCAAAGTTTTTTGCTGTCATCTCTACGCCTAGGTCAAGTGCTCTTAATATACCACTTCCAGTAATATAATTATCCTTTTCATATTTCAATATTTTATTTGGATCTATTTTTTTCTCATACATTTGTCTGAAAAATTCATTTAGTATAAAAACTTTAATACAACTTCCAGCTTCAAACCTTTCATTGGAATTTACATTTATGATATTTCCCTTGAAATCATTAGCATAAAAACTTACTTTTCCACTAAAACTAACTACTTCGGCTTTTAATCTAGCCTCTAATGATAACTTGTCCATTTATACCTCCAATTATTCTATAATCTCAGGATAGTGACATGCAACGTAATGCCCATCTTCTAATTCTCTGAGTTTCGGTTCTTTTATTTTACATTTATCTTTTGCTATTGGGCATCTAGTATGAAATCTGCATCCAGAAGGGATTTTCATAGGTGAAGGTGTTTCGCCCTCTAGTACTATTCTTTTTCTTTTCCTTTTATCCCCAACTACTGCCAGTACACTTGTCAAAGCCTGTGCATAAGGATGCCTACAGGCTCCAGCTATAAGGTCTGCAGTTCCCAACTCTACTATTTTACCAAGGTACATAATTGCTATTCTATCTGAAATTAACCATGCAAGAGATAAATCGTGGGTTATAAACAAAAATGATGTGTCTTCTTTTTCTTTCATTTCTACAAAAAGTTTTAGTATGTCAGCTCTTACTGATGCATCAAGCATTGATACTGGTTCGTCAGCAACTATAAAATCTGGTGACATAATAAAACACGTAGCAATAGAAACCCTTTGTCTTTGACCACCACTTAACTCATGAGGGTATCTGTACAAAAAATCTCTGCCTGGCTTTAATCCAGCGAATTCTAAAGATTCTACTACTTTTTCAACTTTTTCTTCTTCTGATATATTTGTTTTTGTTAATTGAAGAGGTTCGGCAACAATATCTACTACCATAAATTTAGGATTTAATGATTGGTAAGGATCTTGAAAAATCATCTGTGCTTTCTCTCTAAATGTTTTCATATAGACTTTATTTTTATTCTCTATCTCTCCACCATCAAAAAGTATATCTCCCCCAGTCTTCTTTACTAGCTGAAGTATTGCTCTACCTGTTGTTGTTTTTCCACTTCCTGATTCTCCTACTAAAGATAGTATTTCTCCTTTTTTTATAGATAAATCTATATCATCTACAGCTTTCACGATTTTCTTTTCTTTTGTGAATACTTCTTTAATAAAACTTTGCCTTATTTGGAAATGTATTTTTAATTTTTTTAAATCAACAATATTATTCATTTTTACCTCCCCAAAGATGACAAGCTACCATATGTTCACTGCTGCTCGTTTGTTCAAGTACCGGATCAAGTTCTTCACATATTTTACCTATTTTTTTATGACACCTGGCAGCAAATCTACAGCCTTTAGGAGGATTTAAAAGGTTTGGAGGTACTCCCGGAATTGATTCTACCATTTTTCTTTCACCATAAATATTTGGAAATGCTTTGATTAATTTTTCAGTATATGGATGCTTATAATTAAATACTATATCATCTACTGTTCCTATCTCTGCTATTTTTCCTGCATACATAACTGCTATCTTATCGCAGGTTTCAGTTATTATAGATAAGTCGTGAGTTATTATTATCATACTCATTTCTAATTTTTTTCTTAAATCATTTATTAAATCTATGATTTGTGCTTGTACCATAACATCTAAAGCTGTGGTTGGTTCATCTCCTATTATCAAACTTGGATTACAAGCAAGAGCCATAGCTATAATAGCTCTTTGTCTCATTCCACCGCTAAATTCATGAGGGTAGCTATCCATGAGACCAACGTCTATATTAACTAACTCAAACAGTTCTTTTACTCTTTCTCTTGCTTCCTTTTCGCTTACATTTTCATGTAATTGTATTGATTCAATTATTTGTTTGCTGACTTTCATTACAGGATTCAAAGCATTCATAGATCCTTGAAATATCATTGATATATCTTTCCATCTAGTAGAAAGCATCTCTTCTTCAGTTAATTTAGATATATCTTTACCTTTAAAAATTATTTGTCCATCTTCTACAAATCCATTATCAGTTAATAATTTAATTATAGATAAAGCTGTCGTAGTTTTACCACATCCTGATTCTCCTACAAGACCTAAAGATTCTCCTTTTTTAAGTTTAAAGTTAACACCATCGACTGCTTTAACAATTCCTTCTTTTATTTCAAAATATGTTTTCAAATTAGAAACTTCTAATATGTTCTCATTATTCATTTTATCTCCTCCTTAGCTTAGGATTTAAAATTTCGTCAAATGAATACCCTAAAAATGTGAATCCTAAAACTAAAAAGATTACACATAGTCCCGCTGGTAAATAAAACCACCAGGCTCCTAAACTTACAGCTCCAGATGTAAATGCTCCTCTTAATATCTGTCCCCAACTTGGTATCATAGGATTTCCTAAACCTAAGAAACTAAGAGTAGTTTCAGTTAGTATTGCTGTAGCTGTAACTAGAATTGTGTTTGAAAATACCAATGGAAATACATTTGGTAATATATGTTTTGTCATAATATATCCCCTGCCTGCTCCTACTGATATGGCTCTTTCAATAAATGGTCTTTCTTTTATGGATAAAGTTTGAGATCTTACTAATCTAGCAGTACCGGTCCAACTGGTAAGGCCAAGAACAATTATTATATTTCTTGTACTTGAGCCAAGAAATGCAGCTAATATCATTATTAAAGGTAGTTTAGGTAAAACCATAAATCCATCTGTAAATCTCATCAGTATACTATCGGTTTTTCCACCTGCAAATCCAGATACTACACCAATAAAAGTCCCTATTCCTACAGATATTAGGGTAGCAAATACCCCTATCATTAAGGATACTTTCGCTCCATAAATTAAAGCTCCTAATATATCTCTGCCCATATCATCTGTACCTAAGGGAAAGCCTTTTGTTGGCGGATCAATTAATCCAC
>CAYMUD010000100.1:0-5353 GCA_964393495.1 uncultured Clostridia bacterium
GGTCCAAAATTCATTTTATCCTCCTCTTTTTATTAAATTATTAATCCAACCAATTCTGTACTATTCCTGGTGTATCCTTTAATATTTTTTCTTCTACATCTTTAGGAATAAAATTCGGTTTATAGTTCTCTAATATATCCTTAGCCATTATTCTTGCTCTTTCAGTAGCATCAAGAGATCCTTCTTTTTCCCAAGTAATTCTTGTTTTTCTATCTGATACTTTATTGTAGAAAAATTCACCCTGCATATTTTTTATAGTATGGCTGTGAGATAAGAAATTGCCTGCAGGTCCAACATCATTTATAACATCTACTGCTAGGGTATTATCATCGACATCAATTCCTTTTACAGCTCTCATACACATTCCTAGTATATCATTATCTATAACATATTGCTCATAAGATATTGATAGCCCTGATTCTATTAATCCTGCTGCATCGTGTATGTAATTACATCCTGATAGAGCACATAATAAAGTTGTAGCCATACTTTCATATCCTGATTGTATATCAGGAACTTTTGATTCATTTACTCCTGCTGTTGTATAATTTGGAAGCTTATAAAATCTTGATAGCTGTGAACATGCTGAGTTCATCATACCCATTTCTATTGAACCGAAGCAGAATGCACCAGTTCTTAAATCAGAGGTTGTTGGAACACAACTAAAAAGTACTGGATGTCCTGGATCAATAATCTGTGTTAATAAAACACCACTTAGTGCTTCAACTGTCATTTGAACTAGAGTACCTGCTAAGCTTCCTGGTGAAGTTGAACCCGCCATTGGTGCTGTAGGAGTTGCAAGAGGTAATCCACTTTCTATAGCTGCAATCATAAGATCAGTATAATCTTTATCCATAACAAGAGGACTCATAATGCATGTAATAAAAGAAAGAAATGGTTTCTCTAACAATTTATCTCTTCCCCCAGCAATTTCTTCAGCATACTTTGTTATGTTTTCTATTCCTTCTCTAGTATATACTCCCCCCATTACGTGTTTTGTAGTATTTCTAAGAGCTGCATAAAATCTATTTACATCTATATTTTCCTTTTCCAACTCATTTGGAAAACAAGAAATTACAAAGTAATGTATGTTTTCTAAAGCATCAACTAACCTAGCTGCTTTTTGAACATCTTCTAAATTAGAGGGTTTTCTTTCTCCTGTTTCTAAATCAAGTGCATTTGTTGCTGTACCACCTGTTCCTATATATACATCATATCCATCTAATACCATGTTATGTTTTTCATCTCTTCCATAAAGAGTTACTGCTTCCGGAGCTGTACTTATTTTTTCTAAAATCCAATCTTCTTTTGCTCTAACTATTTTTTTATCAAAATCTACATCAGCACCAGCTTCATTAAAAGCTTTCAATGCTCTTTCATCATTTACTTCTATTCCTGTTTCTTCAAAAACTTTCATAGCAGCTTTGTGTATCTTTTGAATTTTTTCATCTGTTAAAGGTTTGTATAAACCACCTGTTAATCCACCAGGAAACTGATTTTTTCTATTTCTTCTACCCATAATAACCTCCTATTTCATTAATTTATTTGCTAATTCTACTGCCGAATGTGCATCCGATGAATAATTTACCCCTATACTTTCTGCATAATTAGGACTAACAGGAGCACCTCCAACCATTATTTTAACTTTATCAGCAAGTCCATTTTCTTCTAATGCTTTTATTGTATCATTCATATTTGCCATTGTTGTTGTCAACATAGCAGACATGCCTAATATATCAGGTTGGTGTTCTTTAACAGCTTCAACTATTTTTTCCGGAGATGTATCTACGCCTAGATTTATAACTTCATAGCCTGCTCCTTCTAACATCATAGATACAAGTTTTTTCCCAATATCATGCAAATCACCTTTTACAGTAGCAAATAAGCATTTACCAGATTTTTTTATGTCTCCTTCCTTTATCAGAGGTTTAATTATTTGCATTCCAGTATCCATTGCTTTTGCAGATATAAGTACCTCAGGTACAAATAATTCCCCTTCTTTAAAAAGAACACCTACTTCATTCATGCCTTTAAGTAAACCTTTGTTTAATATTTCTTTTGCAGTCGCATTTTTCTCTATTGCTTCTTCTGTTAATCTTTGAGTTTCTTTTATATCACCATCTAAAACTGATTCAGCTATATTGTTAAATAATTTTTCCATATCTTCCTCCTTATCCTAATATTGGGTTTTCCCACAATGGTAATGTTTTACCTATTCCCATTTTTTTAGCATTTGAATAAACTCTATGAGCTTCTGATAAATCATGTATCCCTAATCCAATAGGATTAAAAAATATAATATCATCTTCTGATTCTCTAACTTGTATTTCTCCAGTAACTGTTTTTCCTAAATCTGTTACTTTATCTCTTGGAATAACTCCATCCTTAACAGCTCTATAACTTACATCTACTCCATGCCCAGATACAGCATCAAAATCATCAACTACTACTTTATCAACAAATGTTAGTGCTTCTGCTGGAGTATCCCAGAAAGAAATCTCACAGTGTAATGCACCTTTTTTATACCAAGATCCATCAACATAAGGTTTCTTTGCCATTGTAGCAGTACTTATTACGTCGGAATCTCTAAAAGCTTCTTCAGCACTATCTACTACTTTAAATTCCATATCAGGAATTTCTTTTTTCATTCTTTCACAGAATTTTTCTGAAGTTTCTCTGTTTAAATCATATACTTTACATAGTTTAAGATTTGGAGCACCACATTTAAATGCATGGGTTTGAGTTATACCTTGAACCGATCCTCCTACTAATCCCATTACTTCTGAATTGGGATTTGCTAAGTATTTCACAGCTACACCACTTGCAGCTCCTGTTCTCATTGCTGATACTAATGCTCCATCCATTACTGATACAGGCATTAAGGTTTCAGGATCTACAATAATAATAATAGCATTTGCTCTAGGTAATCCATATTTTTTAGGATTATGAGGTTTACTTGGTATCCATTTGATACCTGATGTGTTAACGGCTCCAATAAGTCCTTTATTTATAAGTTCTTCTTCATATTCTGCGCCTCCTAGAAAACTAGGCATGGACATTATTCTTCCAGTAGTTTCCTCTGTCTCTGGTCCTCCCCATCTAATAACAGGTTTATGTGGTAAAATATAATCACCTTTACCATGTAAGAAAAATGATCTTTCTGTTGCTTTCATTGTTCCTTCCATATCATATCCACCTGCTTTTACACAATCTTCTTGCTGCAAATACAAAAATTCTACTTTTTTATTCATCTTGATACCTCCAATATTTTATATTATTATATTTTGCAAGTTATATGCCAAAATTATTTTTTTCTTTTAAAATTACTTAAAGCCTTATTTAGCAACATTTATAAGGATTAAATTTTTTTAAAGATAAAAAGAAGAATTAGTATCAAATTGACACCAATTCTTCTTTTTATCTTTTACTCTTTTTATTTGCAATGCTTATGTCAAATTGAAACTAAATCTCAGTATGACATTGCTTACCTCTTTATATTGTATTTCCTTATTCTTCTGTATATTGTAGATCTACTTATACCTAGATTATATGCAGCTTTCTTTATACCTTCATCATCACACCCATACAAATCCAATGCTTTTTTTATCTCGTTTTTTTCTAGGAAATCAAGTTTTTTGATTATACTGTTAGTAACTTCTTTCTCTTGAACTTTGAAACCAATAGGAAGATTGTCTTTAGTAATGTACTCTTTTGTTTCCATATTTACAGCATATTCAATAGTATTCTGAAGTTCTCTTACATTCCCATTCCAGCAGTGAGTTTGAAATATTTTTTTTACATCTTGCTCCAATCCTTTTATGTTTTTATCAAGTTTTCTAGCAAATTTATCTATAAAGTTTTGAGAAAGGAATAATACATCTTCTCCTCTTTCTCTTAGGGGAGGTATTTTGAGGGGTATCACATTTAATCTATGATATAAATCCTCTCTGAACTCTCCTCTGTCTACCAATTCCTTCAAATCAATATTGGTAGCAGCTATAAACCTTACATCTATATTTATAGGTTGAATTGATCCTATTCTTTCAACTTCTTTTCTTTCTATAACTCTCAAAAGTTTTTGTTGTAGGTATAAAGGCATATTTTCAACCTCATCGAGAAAAACAGTTCCTTTATCAGCAAGATAAAATTTACCGTGTTTTCCCGTTTTTTCTGCTCCTGTAAAGGAACCTTTTTCATAACCAAAAAGTTCACTTTCTATAAGTGTATCTGGTATAGCTCCACAATTTATGGCTATGAAAGGTTTATTTTTCCTATAACTCTCATTATGAATACTTCTAGCAAATAGTTCTTTTCCTGTTCCTGTTTCACCAATCAACAAAACCGTTGAATCAGATTTAGATACTTTCTTTACTTTATTTTTAAAATCTATTATAGAATTATCTTTTCCAACTATATCTTTAAAGGTAATACAGTCTTTCTGTTCAGTAATTGAAAATGCAAATCTTTTTGCTGCTTTAAAGTCTTCAAAAAAATATAATATAAGTTCAAGTTCATCGTTAATGAGAATAGGAGTTGAAGCGTATAATAAATTTAATGAAATGTTTTCTTTTTTATATTCATACTCTTCATATTCTGCTTTTTTGATATTACCCAAATTACTATTCAAAGTTATTTTTGGAAAAATTTCATCTAAATATTTTTTTTCCATACTTTTACTACTAATGTCTAGTTTTTCTATCAAATACTTATTAGCTCTTACAATTTTATAGTTTTTATCAACTATTACTGCCCCTTTATGTATATTATCATATACAGTTTCCATCATCTTTGTATATCTTTCCACTTGATTAAGCATTTCTCTTTCATATATTTTAGTACTTATAAGATTTGATATTTTATCCAAAAAATTAACCATTGCTTCTTCGTTATTTACTATAAGTTTTTCTTGTTCATGGGTTAATGCGGCTACTCCAATAACCCCGAAAACGTTTTCATTGTAGTTTATAGTAGCATATATTGCTTTTAGATATTGGCAAGTACCATATCTGTCACAACCTCTACACATTTCATCTTCCCCAGGATTATTTACAATCAATTGCTTTTCACCTTTTTCAAATATATACCTACTAATAACTCCGTCGCATTTAATCTTATTTCCAAAAATTTGTTTCACTCTACCGGTTCCTGCTATAAATCTTCTTTCATCATCTATTATTTCTACATCAAGTTTCAAAGCAGCTTTACTTGCTTCTGCAAATTTTTGCACTATATCTAGTATTTCTACAAGTTTAACCATATAATCCCCCTATTAATTGATAATAGTTCTTAGGTTTTTTATTATAACAAATTTTAGTTTTTTTTGCCATTAATTGATTTAACACTATTCGTATAA
>CAYMUD010000101.1:0-5321 GCA_964393495.1 uncultured Clostridia bacterium
AATGGAATTTAAAAAACCTAATATTTTTATCAGTAAATGTATTGAACACGGACACTGCAGATACGACGGTAGTATGATAACCAGCCAGTTTGTGAAAACTTTAGAACCCTATGTGAACTATCTTTATTCCTGCCCGGAAATGGAGATAGGACTACCTTCACCAAGAGAAGCACTTAGAATAATATTAGTAGATAAAGAAGAAAAAATTGTATTTTCAAAATCAGGAAAAGATGTAACTAAAGATATGGTAAGCTATGCAGAAAATAAAGCTGATGAACTTAAGGATAAAAATCTTGACGGATTTATTTTAAAAGGTAGATCACCTTCCTGCGGAGTTAAAGATGTAAAAATGTATAAAAGCCATGGAAAAGCACCAACTATTCCTAAAAAAACTTCAGGAGTTTTCGGAGGAATAATTGATGATAAATTCAGCATGCTTCCTATAGAGGATGAAGGCAGATTGATGAATTTTAATATAAGAGAGCATTTTTACACCAGGATATTTACTTCCTCAAGATTTAGAGCTATCAAGGAGACTTTGAAAATGGGTGAACTTGTTAAATTTCACAGCGACAGTAAGTACTTGTTTATGGCTTACAATCAAAGTAGACTTAAGAATCTGGGTAAAATTGTTGCAAATCATGAAAAGAAAAAAGCAGAAGTTGTATATAAGGAATATGAATCAGAACTTTACGAACTGCTAAAGACTCCACCTAGTAATAAAAGAATAATGAATGTAGCTCTTCATATTTTAGGATATTTTTCAGATGATTTATCATCAAAAGAAAAAGCGTATTTCTTGGATTTGCTTCAGCAGTATATGGATAGTCAAATACCATTTTCAAACCTATCTTCAGTTCTTGAAATGTGGGCTATAAGGTTTGAAATTGATTACTTAAATAAGCAGAGTATTTTCAATCCTTTTCCAAAAGATTTAATTAAAGTTAGAGATTCTGGAAAAGGAGTATAAAGAAATTAATACTTATTTAAAATAGTGGTATAATATAAGTAGGAACTCTATTTGAAGGTGATTATAGTGAATTCTAAAAAAAAGGTGATTACAGTGAGGGTTATAGGTATAACTTCAATTATACTTCTTGGATTTTTATTTCATGAACTTTATAAAAGTACAGGTTTTAAGATTCTTAGTGTAATAGCTCCTGTAAATGAAAGCAAATGGGAACACTGGAAAATGGTATATTCGCCTATGATAATAGTAAGTATATTTGAATATCCTTTTATAAAGAGTTACAGCAACAACTATATTTTTGCATTAGCCTTAGGAATATTGGCCTTTGAATTTGTAACTTTCGGGATAATAGAATCTTATGAATTATTTTTTGGGCAGGCTCATTTATTTGTACATGTGAGCACATATATTTTAGGAGCTGTAGCAGGACAAAATTTCAGATATTATCTTATGAAATATACTGAACCTAACAAGTTGCTTTTTATTATAGGAATTTCAATATTGATTATTCAGTTTGCTTTATTTGTGGCTTTTACCTTTAATCCTCCTAAAATCGAATATTTTAAAGATTCCATTAATGGAACTTATGGAATCTAACATATAATTATAAACCCTTCTTGAATTAAGCTATCTTGTAGGATGGCAGTCATTTTTGTAATAAATTTCTTAATTTGTTATAATTGAGTATTAAATTTAAGGAGGGGTTTGTTTTGAAAATTAGTGAAAAATTTAAACATAAAAAACCATTGGTATCTTTTGAAATATTTCCACCTAAGGCAGGATATTCTATAGATACTATATATAAAACTATAGATGACTTAAATGATCTTAATCCAGATTTTATGAGTGTGACCTACGGGGCAGGTGGAACAACTAAGGATAGGACGGTTGAAATTTCTGCATATATAAAAAGAAATTACGACTTATCTTCTATAGCTCACATTACATGCATAAATTCTACAAAAAAAGAAGTTGAAAAAAACCTAAAATCTTTACAAGAAAAAGGCATAGAGAATGTTATGGCTTTAAGAGGAGATTATCCTTTGGATTTCCACATAAATAATATGCCTAAAGACGGTTTTAAGTATTCTACTGATCTTATAGAATTTTTCAAAGAAAACTCTGATTTATCAATAGGAGCAGCATGCTATCCTGAAAAACATCCAGAATCTCCAGACCTAGAAACTGATCTAAAATATTTAAAGAAAAAAGTAGATTGTGGTGCTGATTTCTTAGTAACCCAAATGTTTTTTGATAATGAATTTTTTTACGACTTTTTAGATAAAGCAGAATCTAAAAAAATTAATGTACCTATTATAGCTGGTATAATGCCTATACTCAATAAAAGTCAGGTTAAGACAGTAAGTAAACTAACGGGAAATACCTTGCCTAAAAAGTTTGTTAGAATCCTTGAAAGATACGAAAATAACCCGGATGCTCTAAAAGAAGCTGGTTTATCCTATGCTATAGGTCAAATTATAGATCTTTTGTCTTGGGGAGTAGATGGTGTACATATTTATACTATGAATAAATCTGATACTGCGAGAAATATAATGGAAAGCATGAAAGCTATAAGAGGAGTACTTACAGATGAAAAGAAATAAAATACTAGATAGATTAAAAGAAAATTTTTTATTTTTTGACGGGGCAATGGGTACTATGCTTCAAGAATTTGGAATGAGAGCTGGAGAAATACCAGAGCTCTACAATATAGAAAAACCTGATATAATTTACAATATACATAAAAAATATTTTGAGGCTGGAGCTCAAGTGGCTACAAGCAATACTTTTGGAGCAAATAGGCTGAAACTTGAAGGCAAAGGATATTCTCCCAATGAAATAATAACTTCTGCTGTAAAAAATGCTAAAAGAGCAGCTGGAGAATTTGAAGAAAAAAAATATGTAGCATTAGATATAGGACCTATTGGAACTCTTCTTGCTCCTTTAGGAAGCTTAAAATTTGAGGAAGCTTACAATATATTTAAAGAACAGGTTTTAGCAGGAACAAAGGCTGGAGTTGATCTAATTTTAATAGAAACAATGTCAGATCTTTATGAGGCAAAGGCAGCTGTCTTGGCAGCTAAAGAAAACAGCAATCTGCCTGTGTTTTGTACAATGACCTTTCACGATAAAAATCGCACTTTTTCAGGTACCGATGTAATTACAATGGTATCGGTATTAGAAAGCTTGGGAGTGGATGCTTTAGGAGTAAATTGCTCAAAAGGACCTAATGAGCTTCAAGGTATAGTAGAAGAAGTATTGAAGTATTCACATCTACCTGTAATTGTTCAGGCAAATGCAGGTAATCCTAAAGTGAAGAATAATATAGTTTACTATGATTTTGATAAGGATTTGTATAGTGAAGAAGTTTTGGACATGGCTCGAAAAGGATTATCAATAATAGGAGGATGTTGTGGTACGACACCGGAATACATAAAAGCTATATTGGAAAAATTAAAAAACATAGCTCCCATTAAACTTAATCCAAAAAGGATAACCTGCACCTCATCCTCTTCCCAAACCGTTATAATTGGTGAAGAAGTTAAGATTATTGGTGAAAGAATTAACCCTACAGGTAAAAAAAGACTTAAAGAAGCTTTGAGAAATGGAGAAATAGATTATTTAATCAAAGAAGCAATAAATCAAATGGAAACTGGATCAGATATTCTGGATGTAAATGTAGGTCTACCAGATATTAATGAAAAGACAATGATGAAAAAAGTGGTAGAAGAACTGCAAAGTCTTATTTCTCTACCGCTGCAGATAGATAGTGCCAACGAAGAAGTAATAGAAGAAGCTCTTAGAATATACAACGGCAAAGCAATTATCAACTCAGTAAACGGCAAGAAATCCAGTATGGATAAAATTTTACCTATTGTAAAAAAATACGGAGCATTAGTTATAGCCCTTACTTTAGATGAAGAAGGTATACCTAAAACTTCTCAAAAAAGATTTGAAATTGCGAAAAAAATAATAGAGGAAGCTAAATCCTACGGAATTTGTGAGGAGGATATACTTGTAGATCCTCTAGTTTTGACGGCTTCTGCGGAACAATCGGCAGTACTTGAAACTCTTAAAGCTATCCCTATGATTAAATCCAAATATAATGCGAAGATAGTCCTTGGCACAAGCAATGTATCTTTTGGATTGCCTAATAGAGAAATTTTAAATACAACATATTTGGCTATGGCTTTAAGCTATGGTTTAGATGCTCCTATTACCGACTCTACTAAGGACAATATTATGGATGTATTAAGAGCTTTTAAGGTCCTTTCAAATCAGGATAAAGACAGCAAGGAATATATAAAAGAATACAGTAGTACAAAGGGAATTAAGGTTGTAAAAGAGTCTGCAACTATGGAATTAAAGGATGTAATATTAAAGGGACTAAAGGATGATGCCGGTAAAGTAACAGAAGAACTACTTAAAGAAAAAACATCTCTGGAAATAGTAAATGAATATATGATACCTGCCCTTGATATAGTAGGAGATAGATATGAAAAACATGAACTATTTCTGCCTCAGTTGATTAGAAGTGCAGAAACATCAAAAATTGTATTTGAAGTTATAAAATCTAAAATGATTGATGATGGTAGGGAAAATATATCTAAGGGAAAGATTCTTTTAGCAACTGTAGAAGGTGATATCCACGATATTGGAAAAAATATAGTTAAATTAATATTGGAAAACTACGGATATCAGATAATCGATTTAGGAAAAGATGTATCGAAGGATAAGATAATAGAAACTGTGAAAAAAGAAAAAATAAAATTAGTAGGTTTGAGTGCTCTTATGACTACTACAGTTAGAAACATGGAGCTAGTTATTAAGGAATTGAAGTTACTAGATTCTAATATAAGAATAATGGTAGGTGGAGCTGTAATGTCTCCCAAATATTCTAAAGATATAGGCGCTGATTTTTATGGAAAAGATGCAAGAAAAGCTGTTGATATAGCAAAAAATATTTTCTCATAAATACATTATATATTCTAAAAGACATAATACATAGGTCTCAAAATTTATAAAATACAAATTACTTTATAATTATGCAGAACAAAATTAATTTTCAGAATATAATTTAGTTTTGTTTTTTTTGGGATTTTTTAAAAATTAAAATAAAAATAAAAGAAATAAAAAAAGGTCATTCTCCTATAAATCTGTAAAATCAGGCTATAAAAACCTTTTCATAGAATACTTTTTGACATAAATCATTATATTTGATATACTTCGCTATGCGGTAACTAAAGCTTAAAAAATAAAGAACAAAATGTATAAAAAAATTAAAAATATAAATTTAAAAAAAGAAGGAGGTTTTAAGTTGATTGAACTTGTAAATATAACCAAATCTTAT
>CAYMUD010000102.1:0-3367 GCA_964393495.1 uncultured Clostridia bacterium
TTTCTAAATCCTAATGGATTTATTCCACAAGGATATTTTCCCTTTATTTCTTCAATTAACTCGCAGTAATGTCCTACTACAGTTGATACAAGTTTTTCACCTTTTTCTTCAGAAGCCTTTTCTGGATCTCCTATTACTCCTTTTTCTACATCGTCCTTTTCCATAAGAGCAAATGTACCTTCAAAATGATACATAGAACCAGATTTAGTTGCTTGTCCTGGTGCTGTTTTCCATTTAGAATCTAACAATGGACTACCTCCATCTTTTACAGCAAGATCCATATCTACTAAATCAGGATACAAGTGTAAAGCTAAAGATGTTTCTGCTTCATCAGCGTGCCACATATAATCTTCAAGCACATTTTTATCATCTCTTAAAAAATCATACCATGTTGATGATAATGTAAAATATCCTTCTAAACCTAACTTATTAACAGCTACAATCGTTGCAGCAACTTGTCCGTGAGCTGATATAATTATGAATTTATTGTACCCTGCTACAGCTGCTCCTCTAACTATATCTTCCAACATAGCTATATGTGTTTCATACTTTAAAGGTATTGTACCTTTCATTCCCCAGTGCATATATGGATGAGAACCATACATTGGACTTGGTAATACCATTGCTCCTGTTTTTTCTCCAACTTTTTCAGCAATTCCTATTGCATTAAAAGTATCAGATCCACAAGGGCAATGAGGACCATGCTGCTCAATTGCTCCTATTGGTAAAATTGCTACATCACACTCATTTTCTGCGTATTCTACATTAACTTTTCCAGAATTTTCATGGAACCATACTGAATCTCTTTTTCCTAATTTTAATTTTCCCATTTAAATTTTTCCTCCATTTTTTTATTTTTTATATTATAAGTTTATTAATACCAATACTACATATTGAAGAACGAAAAAGCCTAATAAGAATTTGGAATATTTATCCATTGAGAATGGAAGTAATGATACTCCATCTTCATCTCTTTCTACTCCTTCAGATATCATTTGAGCCCTCATTCCTTGAGCTGTGAATCTTTTAATATCTTCTATAGGTTTACTGTTTTCAGCAAATACTAAACTAAGTAAATAACCTACTATCATTGTAATAGAAGCTCCTATTGCAGGATTCCAAAGCCATCCGGTTCCTACTGATTTCGCGATTATATATCCTAAAATAAAACCTGTCGCAAATCCACCGGCAACACCTTTGTCATTAGCTTTGTAAGTGAACATAGCTAACAAGAATGCTCCACAAGCAGGACCTGAGAAATATGAAATATAGTTACCTACTAAATCAAGAACAGATCTAACAGTTCCGCCAAATGCTAATATAACAACAAATATTATTATTACTCCAAATACAGTTGAAATTATCATTGTTGTCCTAAGAGAAACTTCACCTTCTCCTTTGTAAAAATATTTCTCGTATATATCTTTTATGAAAACTGTAGTCATTGAGTTTAACAAAGAGTCAACACTGGACATAGCTGCTGCAAAAGCTCCTGCCACAACCAATCCTATCATACCTACTGGCAATTCTTCTAAAATAAAGGAAATCATAACATCGTTTGATGAAGCAAACTCTTTTCCTCCATAATACACAAAAAGTATAAGTCCTACAAGCAAGGTAACAAAATATGTAATATTCATAATAACTGCACTAGATGCATAAGAACTTTTAAGTCCTTTCATTGATCTTGATGTTAAAATTCTTTGTACTTGTGCCTGGTCGAATGAAAAATATCTTATCCACATCATTGTTCCACCTATTAAAGATGCCCAGAATGCATTATTATTAGTTAAGTTAAATTCAAAATTTAAAGCCTCTAATTTTCCAGCTAATTTAGCTTGTCCTATGGTTTCAAAGAATCCCATTTCCATAGATTGTAATGGTATTACAATTGCTAAAATTATTCCTGCCCATAAAACTAATGATTGTACCGTATCTGTCCATATAACGGCCCTTATTCCTCCTAGCAAAGTATATATTATTGCTACTATTACTATGATAGGTACTATAAGGTTTAACTCCCATCCAGTAATTTTTTGAAGAATTAGCGCAGGAACAAATACCATTGAGCTAACCTGTATTAGTGAATTTATGAAAAATTGTGCAACTGTTAAGTTTCTACTGTAACCACCTAATCTATACTCCATGTATTCATAAACTGAAGTTACTTTTAAGTGAAATATTACTGGTGTAGTAACATATACGGCAAAGAAAACCGCAAGTGGCACTGTTATGTTTACCATAAATGGTGCTATACCGGCTCCATAAGCCCATCCTGGACCCCCAACAAATGAGTTAGCGCTAATCATTGTAGCTGATACAGAAAGGGCTATTGGAAACCACGGCATATCTCTTCCTGCTAAAAGATAATCTTCCTGAGTTTTATTTCCTCTTCCAGAAAAATAACCTATTGCTATCATTCCTATAAGATAGGTTGCAAATACTATAATATCAAATGTATAATTCATTTTATAATCTCCTTTTTATTTTTTTAAAAATTAAACTATTCATAAATTAAACTACTTGTTTTGAATTTCACCTCCTAAAAATATTTAAATACTTTTATGTTCTTTATAAAACAAAACTACCTTCATCACCTTATAGAAAATTGATTTGTCTATATAGGTATATTCAGCATTTTGGGTAGTGTCAGTGAAATTGCTGGAATGAAAGTTATCATTAATAAAACAACTATCATAACCAATATCCAAGGTACTATAGCCTTGGCCAAATCATCAAATTCAATATCACTTATCTGAGAAGCCATAAATAAGTTCGCTCCTAATGGAGGTGTAACAAATCCTATTGCTAAATTAAGTACCATTATTAATCCAAATTGAACAGGATTAACGCCTAATGCTTCTACAACAGGCAGTAATATAGGTACGAGTATAATTATAGCTGCATTTGTCTCCATAAATGTACCCACTATAAGTAACAAAGCATTAATTAATAATAGTATTAAAACTTTACTTGATGTAATTCCAAGTATAAAGTTAGCTATCTTTATAGGCACTTGTGTAATAGTAAGAATTCTACCAAAGCCAGATGAAACTCCTATTATAACTAACACGGCGGAACAAAGCAAACAGGCATTAAAACCTATAAATGGCAAGTCTTTAAATTCTACTTCTTTATATACATAAACGCTTACAAAAATTCCATATACACAGGCAACAGCGGCTGCCTCAGTTGGTGTAAATACACCACCATATATTCCTCCTAAAATTATAACTGGTACTAACAAAGCCGGAATTGATTCTTTAAATATTGCAATAATTTCTTTGAACGAATAAGTTGTATCGTCTCCTTGGTAACCATGTTTTCTAGAATAAAAGTAGGTATATATTATTAAAGCAATACCAAC
>CAYMUD010000102.1:3467-5258 GCA_964393495.1 uncultured Clostridia bacterium
AAAGGAAATGAATTAAGTCCTTGAATCATTGTTTGAGCAAAAGCTTCTACACTAATTGGATTAAGTGTATATATAGTTATTAGAGAGGCCAGTCCAAGTGATATTGCAATAGGTACTGATAGTAGTAAAAAGAATATAAAACTTCCAAATAATAAACCTATAGTCATCTTTTACGCCTCCTCTTTCTTTGTTTCGTCTTTTTTATTTATAAAGCAAATCTGATTTGCACCAGAATATTTGCCAAGTCTATTTTCAAAATAATGTAATTTTCCAGAGAAATTTTTAAATTTCCAAATTATCCCTTGTATTATTCTTATAATTATTAATGCAAATCCTACGAGTCCTGCTCCGTAAATGATATTCATTGATACGTCTACCGTAGTAGCCTTGTCATTGAATTTCGCAACAGACTGTGTTATTTTTATAGCTGATACAAACATTCCCACTGAAAAAAATAAAAATAAAAAATCTACAACTATCATAATGATTTTTTGACCTTTATTATTAAGAATATTTCTTAAAAAGGTAATATTAATATGTCTATGATTTCTAGTAGCATAAGATATACTAAAATACATCAGCCAAACAAACATAAATCTTGATACTTCTTCTCCCCATGCAAAACCAGCACTAAAAACAAATCTAAGAAAGACTTGTGTCGTTAATAAAATCATAATAGCATAGAATAATACCACCATTATAAGAGGTTCAAAGTTTTTATCAAGCCACGAAAATATTTTCTTCATTAAATACTCATCCCTTCTTTAATTAAAGTATAGTCAGGTGATATTATATATAAATATCACCTTTCTATTTAGTTGACTATTCTCTTTCTTTTTCAACTTCAGACATTACCATTTGGTAAATATCTTCTCCACATTCACTTATAATGTCTTCTTTTACAGCTTCATTCATTAATTTACCCATTTTCAGTCTTTCTTCTAAAGGAACTTCGTTAACTTCTATTCCTAATTCAGGTAATTTAGCTAAAGTCTCTTCTTCTTGTTCTTTCATTAGCTGTCTCTCTAATTCAATTGCCGCCTTTACTTCTTCTTCTATAATTTCTTTATCTTCAGATCCTAATCCATCCATAAACTCAGTATTTGCATACCATAAATAATTTGTATATATATGTCTTGTTAAAGACCAGTAATCTTGTGCTTCATAAAACTTAGCAGTATAAAAACTTGTAGTAGCACATTCTTGACCATCAATTAAATTTTGTTGTAAAGAAGTAAATACTTCCGACCAAGATAAGTTAGTCAAAGACACACCTAGTGATTCCCAAGCTTTTATTTGCATTGGATTATATCCTCTGATTTTTAACCCATCTACATCTTCAATAGTCTCAATTGGTCTCTTACTATTAGAGAAGTTTCTAAATCCCATCTCCATGTATCCTAATCCAGTAAGACCTTTTTCTTCAAGAGGCTTCATTAATTCTTTTCCAGCCTTACCATCTAAAACTCTATGAGCGTGGTCTGCGTCATCAAATAAATAAAAGCTATCCCATACTGCAAATTCTGGTATAGATGGTGTTAGCAACGTTGTAGCAGCTAAGCTCATTTCTATATCTCCACGTCTTGCTTGTTCCATCAAGTCTGTTGCTTTTCCTAACTGAGATGCAGGAAATATTTCTACATCTATTCTTCCTTCTGTCTTTTCTTCTACAGCCTTTTCAAATTCTAACAAAGCCTTGTGTGCAGGTGTCTGAACATTACTCTCATGACCTATACGAAGTTTAGTAACTTCAGCTCCTTCAGATTCACCACTTGCAGCTTCTTCATTTCC
>CAYMUD010000103.1:0-5240 GCA_964393495.1 uncultured Clostridia bacterium
CTGTTTCTATATCTGTTTCTATTCCTCTATTAATTGCATTTTTAGAGTATCTTACGGCAATTTGTCCCTTCTTAGATATCTTAGAAGCCATTTCTTCAGCTTGATTTAACAACTCTTCTTGAGGTACAACTTTGTTTACTAATCCAATTTTTGCAGCCTCTTTAGAATCAATAATATCAGTTGTAAATATTATTTCTTTTGCTTTAGCAGGACCTACTAGTCTCGCCAATCTTTGAGTCCCTGCAAAACCAGGTATGATTCCCAGACCAACTTCAGGTTGACCAAATTTTGCTTTTTCTCCTGCAATTCTTATATCACAACTCATAGCAAGTTCGCATCCACCACCAAGGGCATATCCATTAACCGCTGCTATAACTGGTTTTTCAAGTAATTCTATTTTCCTAAAAACTTCATGTCCTAACTCAGCAAACTTTTTAGATTCAAATAAATTTTTATCCTGCATTTCTCTTATATCTGCACCTGCAATAAATGCCTTTCCTTCTCCTGTTATAATCAAAACATAGATATCTTCATCCTTTTTAATACTATCTAGAGCTTGATTTAATTCATTGAGTACTTCTGTGTTAAGAGCATTTAGTGCTTTAGGCCTATTAAAACTTAAAGTACAAATATTTCCTGTTTTTTTAAGTAAAATATTTTTAAAATCCATTTTTCCTCCTCTCAAAATGATTAGAATTTTTATTATAATAGATTTAGTTATTATTTTAACTATAAACTATTTTAGCACTTATACCTTTTCTTATCAAGGATTAGACTGCTTTCTAAATATTATATTTTAATTAATTTTTTAGTTCATAGTTTATATTTTAATTGTACTAAATCATAATTTTTGAGTCAATAAGTATCCATTAACTATGATTCATTCTAAGTTAATAAATTAAGTGTAAAAATTCAAAATCAACTCTTTCTTTTTATATTATTTTTACTATCGGGTATAAGTATAATATACATTTTTAATTATACTCTATATAAAATTTAGGAGGTCTTTATGGAAATTAGTAATATCGTTAATTATTACGGAAAAATGCATACACCTTATCAAGGAGATTTAGTAAATCACTTGCCTATGGGACAATTAGCTGTATACAAATTAACTCAAGATTTAAGTAAAACTAAATCTTATTCAGAGTTGTACAATGAAAATAAAAGTATAAATAAAGTAAGTAATTTTTTTGAGAAAGTAAATTCGCTAGAAAAAACCCTAGGTAAAAGAGAGTCTTATGAACCAGCTTTAGCTTTTTTAGAAGATAAAATGACTCACGATAATGCCGAATATTATATTAAAAAAATGCTGAATGAATATCCTTTAGGTATGTCCTCTGGATTATTTCATGTTTTAATTAGACTCGCTTATGCTTATGAAGGTTATAAAATTGACTCTGGCTATTTACCTGAATTAAGACGAGCTGTTGCATATTATGTTACCGCTTATAGAGAAGCCCATAAGTTTAGCAGAAAAATAAAGAAAGAGAATATAATTAAAGAAACTAAAGATTTATATAAAAGTGAAAGTGTAAAGAAAGTATTATCCAAAAAAAATTCCTTAGGTCAGAAAATGAAAGCACTATACGAAGATAAAAGCTATATGGAAAAAGGTTTTATTATTGAAGGAGATACCGATGAAAAATTGGAAGCTGTACTTAATCTTTCTTTAAATTCTTATTTAAATTCTAAAAGTATAGTAGCTCTTCACTGCATTACAGGTACTCATGCCTTGATTGTATTAAAAGATTTTCAAAAAGATTTTGGAAGAAATATAGATATACTTACTAGCTGCATCGTTACACACCTTATAGCTTCAGAGTTAGGAGATTATAAAATACCTCCTTTAGATTCTTATGATTTAAACTGGGAAGACCTTAATAGAGGAATAGAAAAAGAAAATGATGTTCACGCTGTAAAACTTGCCTATACAGCTCAAGAACTAAATAAGATTTTTCCTGATAAGAGACATATGCTTTCTGCTGCTAATAGGTCGAATAGAACTTAAATAAAATGTAACATTAAAAAATAAAAAATTAGATATTTTTTAAAACTGGCAAGTATCTATGCCAGTTTTATTATTTGAAAATAATTTTTATCTTCCATATAATTGTGTAATATATGCAATTTTTTGAGATAATTTTTTATTTAATTTTTTTTCATCTATTCTCCACTTCCAATTATCTCCAAGAGTTGAAGGTGTGTTCATTCTTGCTTCACTTCCTAAGGCTAAAAAATCCTGAATTGGCGCTACAGCTAAATCTGCTGTGGAAGACCAAGCTGTTATTATCATTTCCCAACTTATTTCTTTTTCTCTTTCGCTCTTAATATAATCTAATATATATTTCTTATTATCATCATTTTTCTTTTCAAACCAACTTTTAGTAGTATTATTGTCGTGAGTACCTGTATAAACAACAGAATTCTTTATGTAATTATGAGGAAGATAGTTATTATCTGGACTTCCATCAAATGCAAACTGTAGTATTTTCATACCAGGATATCCAGTTTCTTTAATTAAATTATGTACTTCTTCTGTTAAATAACCTAAATCTTCAGCAATTATATCCAGTTCTCCAAGCTGTTCTTTTACTTTTTTAAAAAAATCAATTCCCGGTCCTTTTACCCATTTACCATCTACAGCATCCTCCGAACCATAATCGACTTCCCAGTAAGCTTGAAATCCTCTAAAATGATCTATACGAAGTATATCGTAAAGCTTGAAACTGTGTTTAATTCTTTTTATCCACCAACTGAAATTATTTTCTTTCATTTTATTCCAATCATATATTGGGTTACCCCATAATTGACCTGTTTGGGAAAAAAGATCTGGTGGAACTCCTGATATTTTTTTTGGAATTAATTTTTCGTCTAATTTAAATATTTCAGAGTTTGACCATATATCAGCACTATCTTCAGCTACATATATGGGTAAATCACCTATTATTTTTATTCCTTTATTGTTTGCATATTTTTTTATCTTTGTCCATTGTTTATAAAAGTAAAATTGTGTGAATATCCAGAAAAACAGCTCTTTTTGATTTTTCTTTTCAAATTCTTTTACTTCTATTGAATTGAATTTTCGATATTTTTCTTCCCATCTTAACCAAGATTTACCATTATAGGATTCTTTCAAACTCATAAATATAGCGAAGGGTCTTAACCACTCTTTTTCATTCTTATAAAATGTTTTTAACTCATTTTCTATTTCACTAAAAGATCTTTGGTAAACCATCTTGAGAATTTTATATTTATTTTCATATAACTTATGATAGTCTATGGTTTTGTTGTTAGAATCTAAGTTATACAATTTTATTTCTGCTTTCGTTATAAAATTACTCTTAATAAATTCCTCTATATCTATGAAGTAAGGATTTCCAGCAAAAGACGAGAATGACTGATAAGGAGAATCCCCATATCCCGTAATTCCTAAAGGTAAGATCTGCCAGTTTTTTTGATTTGAATTAAATAAAAAATCTATAAAATTATAGGCTTCTATACCAAAATCACCTATTCCATATTTCCCAGGTAATGATGATATATGCATTAAAATTCCACTGTTTCTTTCCATTTATATCCTCTTTTCTTTTTTACTAACTATTTTAATTATACATTAATTAATTATATAATAAAATATATTCATAAAATTTATATTACTATTGGAGATATGAACATTGCGAATTGTTTTCTAGCATTTAAGTATACTTGTTTATAATTGGAAAAAATGATAAAATATTTTTAGAATTTTGAAACTATCGAGAGGTATATATGACTAAAAAACAATTCGCCAAAAATAAATTTAATGATATTATCCAAGTCAAGGTTTTTACAACTACTAGAAAACCTATTAATTTTAATATACATAAAAAAATATTGTTCTTTAGTTTGGTCCTTATAATAGCTCTTGTTTCTTTAACTGGATATCTATTTTATTATAACTTAAACTTATTAAGCAAAGTGCGGGAAAAGGAATCTGAAATTTCTTCTCTTGAATATGAATCTAATATTTGGAAAAATTCTACTTTGAATTTACAAGAAACTATAGAAGAGAAAAATAATATTATAAATAATAAAACTTTAAACATTGAAGAAAAATTATATGAAATCGAAAATTTCAAAAACTATTTAAATGATTTTATAAATATAGATAATGAAGTATTAGAAGATTCAGCAGTTTCCCGTTCTTTCAGTAGAAAGCTTATGAATTTAGAAGCTCAGAATAATAATAATGAAAAAATTAATGAATTGCTAAATGAATTTGATAAAGTTTTAGATAATGACAAAAAGGATTTGGATCAACTGTATGAAAAAGCAGAAGATAAAATAGAATACTTGAATTGTTTTCCAGATTATTTCCCTACATCAGGCAGTATTAGTTCCCCCTTCGGTTACAGAACCAACCCTGTAACATATTCCTGGGAATTTCATCACGGTATAGACATTGCTAACGAATTAGGTACAGAAATATATTCTTCAGGAGATGGTCAGGTAATTCTTGTAGATTACAATTACTTGCTTGGAAAATATATATTAATAGATCATGGATACGGTATCATTACAAAATATGCTCATTTGTATAAAGTTATTGCAGAAAAAGGAAGCTTTGTTAAGAAAGGTGATTTAATAGGAACTATGGGATATACGGGTCAGTCTACCGGTTCTCATCTTCATTATGAAATAATTATTGATAATGAAACTATAAACCCTTTGAAAATAAAAAATTATTGTGAATAGGAGTTATTATGCTAAAAAAATCTAAAAAAATTATTGGTGATGAAACTCTAAAAAATATCGACACCTTAATAAGTAATAGTATAGAAATTAGTGGAAATATTAATGCAGATAAAACTTTAAGGTTGGATTGTTATCTAAAGGGAGATATCACAGGAAGTGGAATTATAATCGGAGAAACAGGAAAAATATTTGGTAATATAATTTGTGAAGATATAATAATATCAGGTAAAGTAGAGGGTAATATTAATTGCAAAGGCAAACTTCAAATTACAAGCACTGGTGAACAGGTTGGAGATATCGAAGTAGATTCTCTTGTAATCGAAGACGGTGGTAAATTACGTGGAATCTGTAAAATGAAAAATGATGAAGAAAACAAACCTGTAGATTAATTTTACTTAGTGAATGAATATTTATTAATCTTGTTAATTATTTGTCACAATCTAGTATGTATATGTTAATATTTCGTAATATTTAGGAGAAGTTATATGTTTGAGCCAATAAAA
>CAYMUD010000104.1:0-5135 GCA_964393495.1 uncultured Clostridia bacterium
TCTTTACAAGAACTATTAATATGTGTATAATCGTTATGAGCATATGTTAATTTCGAGTCTAACTTTCTAAGGCTTTTGCTAAGAAAAAAGACCGACAGGGTATCTATAGAAATGTAGGTGCCTCACATATTAGAAGAAATTGCAATCTCATTTGCTATGCAATTTTTTTTGCATAGTTTTTTTATTTTTAAAGGAGGTTTTTATGTCAAAAAAAAATATATATGAAAAAATAAAAAAAGAATTTAACCATTTGATTAAAGATAATAATTTATTGAATGAAAAAATAACAGTGACAGCTAGAGCTCTTAGTATTAAAGAAGCAATAGGAAATCCTAAAAGGCAAAATTATCCTATTGTTAAGGGAAAAGAGAAGCTAATGCAAGCCGAATATAAAGGTTTTTACGGACAGGCTTTTACAGATATGCCCGGTTCTTACGATGGTACCATTGCAGATGTATTGAATTTACCCTTAGATTCAAATTATAATAGAGGGATTTTTATTGCAACATTAAACGCAATTATGAATTTTTTAGGTAGAGGACAAAATTTTATTCACTGCAAAGATGAGGAACCTGAAAGCTGCTCAAAGGAATTAGTAGAATATATTAATAAAACTTATGGAAATAAAAAGATAACTCTTATAGGATTTCAACCAGCTTTCTTAGAAACTCTTAGTGAGAATTTTGACGTAAGAGTTTTAGATTTAGATGATGATAAAATCGGAACAAAGGAATATGGGGTATTAATAGAGGATGGTATAAAAAATAAAGAAGATGCATTAGAATGGTGCGACATCATAGTATCTACAGGAAGTTCAATAGTTAATCAAACTATTGATAATTATATACTTTGTGACAAGCCAACAATATTCTACGGAACTAGTATAGCTGGAACTGCTAAACTTCTAGGTCTTGAAAGGTTTTGTAGATATTCAAAATAAATCATAGTTAAACAATCAAAGGTTTTTTAAAATACAAAATAGGAGGAATGCAAAAATGAATAGAATCAAAGTTTTACTATCTTTAATAATAATAGTTGTTTTAGTTTTAGCCTTAGGAGGATGCTCTGACCAAGAAGATAAAGAAACTCCATCAGAACAAGATAATAAGAACAACTCATCTGAAGTTGTTGAGACTCTTACAGTATACAGTGGTGCAGGTTTAAGAAAACCTATGGATGAGATAGGACAGGTTTTCGAAGAAAAATATGGAATAAGAATCGAATATTCATATGCAGGATCAGCTCAAAATTTAAGTCAAATCGAATTGCTCCAAGAAGGAGACCTATATATTCCAGGAGCTTCTTATTATATCGAACAAGCTATGGAAAAGGGATTCCTTAGCGAATCAAAAGAAGTAGTCTACCATATTCCAGTTATAGGAGTACCTAAGGGCAATCCTGCAAGTATACAAGGCTTAGATGACTTAACTAATGAAGGTGTTACGGTAGTTTTAGGTGATGAAAGATCAGCAGCAATTGGAAAGGTTGCTCAAAAAATACTAAAACAAAAAGGAATCTTGGAAGAAGTTGAAGAAAACGTTGTGTCTAAAGATGCTACTGTAAATGAAGTTATGGTACATGTTACTATGGAACAGGCAGATGCCTGTATCATATGGGAAGATAACGTAGCTAATGTAGATGAAGTAGAAATAATACAGATTGATGAAGAATTTAACGATATAAAGATTATCCCAATTGGAATGCTGACTTTTACTGAAAAAGAAGAAGAAGCTAAAATGTATTTGGATTTTGTATCATCTAAAGAAGGAAAGGAAATATTTGCTAAATATGGATTTAGAACAATTGAGTAATAAAAAAATATCAACTTCCGAAAAAATTAATAAAAATACCAAATATAGAAATATATTATTCAAGTTTGTTCTAGGTACTTTTACTTTTTTGCTCATTGCACTAATAGTTGCAGCTATATCAAATGTACTGATTAAAGGAGTGGCTGGCATAGGTTCAAGTATAAGAACTCCTGAGATTCAATTTTCTGTAAAATTAAGCTTAATTACATCTGTAATTTCAACTTCTTTATGTATTTTATTTGCTGTACCTATAGCCTATTCTATGGAGAGACTAGATATTCCTGGTAAAAGTATCATCAATACTATATTAAATATTCCTTTAGCATTGCCACCGGTAGTTTCTGGAGTTGCTCTTTTATTACTTTTTGGTACTACAACTTTTGGTAGAAAACTGGCGTCTTTTGGATTAAAATTTGTCTTTGATGTTAAAGGAGTAATTTTAGCTCAATTTTTTGTTAATATATCTTATATGATTAGAATCCTTAAATCCACCTTTTCAGATATAGATCCAAAATTAGAATTTGTAGGTAGAACACTGGGTTGTACTCAATTTCAAAGTTTTATGAGAATAACTTTACCCTTAGCTAAAAACGGTTTAATAGCAGGAACTGTAATTACATGGGCAAGAGCATTAGGAGAATTTGGAGCAGCATTAATGCTGGCAGGAGCTACTAGGATGAAAACAGAAACTCTACCTACATCATTATATCTTAATATGTCTACAGGTGATATACAGTATGCTATGGCTTCAGCCACGATTATAATCCTAATTTCAATAGTAGCATTACTTGTATTTGAAAAGGTAGGTTCAGGAAAAGGCATGATTTTAAATAAAGTCAAAGGTGGTAATCATGATTGAGTTAGTAAATCTATGTAAGACTTTAGGAAATTTTCATCTTAGTAATATCAACCTAAATATTAAAAAAAATGAATACTTTGTTATTTTGGGACCAACCGGGACTGGAAAAACAGTAATATTAGAAACTATAGCTGGATTATATCATCCTGATAAGGGTGAAATATTGTTTAAAAGAAAAAACATTAATAAAATATCTCCTGAAGATAGAAATATAGGTTTTGTTTATCAAGAATATGCACTCTTTCCTCATCTTAACGTAAAAGATAACATTATTTTCGGTTTGAAATTAAGAAAAATTTCCCAATGTGAAATAGATAAAAAATTAAAGGATGTTAGTGAACTTTTATCCATTGATCACCTCCTAAACAGATATCCTAGCACTTTAAGTGGTGGTGAACAACAAAGAGTAGCTATAGCAAGGATTCTTGTAATTAAACCAGAAATATTGCTTTTAGATGAGCCTTTAAGTGCTCTAGATCCTAGAACAAAGGAAAATTTTATAAAAGAGCTTAAAAAAATCCACAAAAGTTTTAATACAACTACTTTGCATATTACTCATGATTTTAATGAAGCTTTAGCTTTAGCTGATAGAATAGGAGTTATGAAGGATGGTAAGATTATACAGGTTGGTACTCCTGATGAAATTTTTTATGAACCTCAAAATAATTTTATAGCAAATTTTATCGGCATAGAAAATATATATGAAGCTGTAGTAAAAGATAAAGATGGCGTATCTGAGTTACAAATAGGAAATATAAAGTTAAAAGCAAAGACGTGTCTAAAAGGAAGAGTAAGCACTATAATCCCTCCTGAAGAAATAATACTTTCTAAAGAAAACTTTAAGACTTCAGCACAAAATTCTTTAAAATGTAATGTGAAGAATTTTTATAAGGAAGGCAAATTGATAAAAGTAGAAATGAAATGTGAAAATCTACTTATAAAAGCATTAATCACAAAATATGCACTTAAAGACCTAGATATAAGTATAGGTAGTAAGATTTTTGCTATTTTCAAGACAACTTCTGTTAAAGTTTACAAAACTTCTTAATAAAAAAATTAAAGTAGCTTTGTTTTTATACATAATCTTTTAAAGCTGCTTTAATTTTTAATAAAATCTAATTTATTAAAAAAATTCTATTAGATTTTTTATAGATTATTCTATGTTTATCCTATATAAAATTTTTCAACAGGATCAGGACCTCTTATGATTTTTCTATCAACTTTTAAGTTCCCCTCTTTATCTGTTTTTATTTTCCATCTTACTATCTTTATAATTCCTTTTTCCAGCTCAATAGCTGTAACAGTAGTAGGATATATACAGCATCCAGTATTGAAATATGGCAGCTCTTTTTCTTTTGGATATTTGAATCTATGAGTATGACCACATATTACCATTTTTTGATTTTTATCAATCCATTTCGATATATTTCTTTCTATTCTATGTCTTTTTATTGCATTCTTTATTGGACTTGCAGGATTTTTTATACCAAAGGCATGCAAATATCTCCAGAAATATTTTAAGGATAACATAGTAAAGAACCATATTTGATCGTTTGAAAAATCTCCTTGATGTCCATGTGTTACAAATATTTCTTGGGAAGTCTTTTCGTTTTTCAATACTAATCCTTCTATGGGTTCTAATCCTTTTAGAAATTCTCTAGTTTCTTCTGTGTAGTTATTATAGTATGTATAGTAATTTTTCTTTACATATTCAGGATCTTTAAGGTAAATATTGTGATTTCCATAGAGCATTATTAGTCTATTATTTTTATGGAATTTTTTTATTATTTCAAATACCTCATAATGGGCATTTTTTATATGCTTAGCTTTCGAATGTTCCCAAAGTTCATCCCCATCTCCTACTTCAACATATCTGAATCCCTTGTTATAATAATACTGCATGGCATATATGTAAATGTTTTGATTTTTAGTAAATTCATCTGAATGACTTCCATCCCCTCTATGGCAATCGCTTAAGAAAACATATTTTGAATTTTCGTCAAAGTATTCCATCTTTGCATTTTCATAAACTTCTGTTAACCTTTTTTGAGTTTTCATAAGTCACCTCTTATTTTATATAAAGATAACAGGTTCTTTTCTTTCTTCACCAAAATTATCAATAAGATATCTTTTTACATTTTCTATTCTATGGTCATTAAAATGCTTTGCATCAACTGGACACTTTTTTATGCAGCTGCAACATCTAATGCACTTTTCTTTGTCAATTGAATAATAATCATTAAAGTCTATTGCTGTAGTAGGACAATTTTCAGCACATATTCCGCATTCTATACAAGAATTCTTAGTTTCTGGTATTATCTGCTCTCCAACTTTTTTCTCTTTATAAGGATAATTACCTTCTATTTTTAATTCTTTTAAATCTTTATCTGTAATTTTATCTTTAATTAAAGTAGCAAAATTTACTGCTATTTTTTCATCATTTTCATCGGGTCTTTTTTTAGCTA
>CAYMUD010000105.1:0-5114 GCA_964393495.1 uncultured Clostridia bacterium
TATGCATCACCTTTTTTAATGATTATTTGACCTCTACCGAAAATATCAGAGTTATTTTTTGTAATAATTTCGTGGCCTTTTTCTTCTAGTCCTCTAAGTAAATATTTTGGGAAGTTAGGTTCTACAGTGAATTTTTTCTCCGACATCCACTGCCATCTTGGTGCATCTAGTGCCATTTGAGGGTTTAGGTCAAAATCTATTAGATTCATTGCTACTTGTAGGTGACCTTGTGGCTGCATGTATCCACCCATTACACCGAAAGGTCCTACAGCATCTCCGTCTTTCATTATAAATCCTGGAATGATAGTATGATAAGATTTTTTGCCTGGTTCTAAGTAGTTGTGATCTTCCTCTTTTAAAGAAAAATCTGCTCCTCTGTTTTGTAGAGCTATACCAGTATCTTCTACTACTATTCCTGAGCCAAAGCCCATGTAGTTGCTCTGTATAAAGGATACCATGTTGCCTTCACTGTCAGCAGTACATAGATATACCGTTCCACTTGAAGGAGGAGTGCCTGGGTCTGGATTTCCAGCAGTGTCTTCTATTAAGCTTCTTCTTTCTTCTCCATATTTTTCATCAAGCATGTCTTCCGATTTTACATTCATATATTTTGAATCAGTGATATACTTTTTACCATCGGCAAATGCTAGTTTTATAGCTTCAAATTGCTTATGGTATGTGTCTACTGAGTCTTTTTCCTTATATTCATATCCTTTTAGTATATTAAGAGCCATAAGTGCTACTATTCCCTGTCCGTTTGGTGGGATTTCACATATATCATAGCCTTTATAGTCAACTTTTATTGGGTCTACCCATTGAACTTCATAAGATTCTAAGTCCTCTTTTCTAAGGTATCCACCGTGTTTTCTTGATGATTCATCTATTTTTTCAGCGAGTTTTCCTCTATAGAAACTTTCAGCATTAGTTCTACCGATTTCTTTTAAAGTTTCGCCGTGATTTTTCAATTTTATTATTTCTCCTACTTCTGGAGGTCTACCATCTGGTGCGAAGGTATTAAACCATTCTTTATATTGGTCACCTTTAAATTCTTTTAAGTATTTATTAAAACCTCTTTTCCAAAAGTATCCAAGTATCGGTGATATTGGATAACCATTTAATGCATAGTCTACAGCTGGTGCTAGG
This sequence comes from uncultured Clostridia bacterium, assembly GCA_964393495.1. Classification (GTDB taxonomy): domain Bacteria; phylum Bacillota; class Clostridia; order Tissierellales; family Dethiosulfatibacteraceae; genus UBA8670. The sequence goes on from CAYMUD010000105.1 coordinate 1,144, forward strand.
GTTTCTTCTAAGCTAAGATTTCCAAATTTTTCAGAAAGTGCTGCCCAAGTTGCTGGAGCTCCAGGCACCATAATAGGTGTCCATCCAAATTTAGGCATTTTTTCATTGCCTTTGGCTTTTACTTTTTCTGCTGAAATGTCTTTAGGTGCTTTTCCACTTCCGTTAACTCCGTAAAGATGCTTGTCTTTTTTTATCCATACTAAAGCGAAACTATCTCCACCTATTCCATTGGAAGTAGGTTCTACTACAGTCAAACAAGCTGCCGTAGCTATGGCTGCGTCTACTGCATTACCACCTTTTTTTAGAATATCTAAACCTGCATTTGCTGCTAATGGTTGGGATGTCGCTACCATACCTTTGGCTGCTACTTGTGTATATCTATTTGAAGTGTATGGTTGATATAGGGTATTAAAATCCATTAAATCTTCTCCTTATATTAGTTTCACTATTACTTTAGTTTTCCATCTTCTACAGGATAGTGACATGAAATGTAGTGTCCTTTAGATATTTCTCTGTATTCAGGGACTTTTTCAAAACAAATATCTTTAGCTTTAGGGCATCTAGTGTTAAAAGGACATCCTTTTGGCGGGTTAACCAAGCTTGGTACTTCTCCTTCTAAAATAATCTGTTCTCTTTCTTTTTTTACATTTGGTCTAGGTGCCGACATCAATAAAGATATTGTATATGGATGCATAGTATTTTGAAAGAGTTCTTCTGTACTACACATTTCCATAATATGTCCTAAGTACATTACCATAATCCTATCACAAAAGTGTTTTGCTACTGCTAAATCGTGAGTTATAAATAAATATGTTAGATCATATTTATCTTGAATCACATTAAGAATATTTAAAACTTGTGCTTGAATCGACACATCTAGTGCTGAAATAGCTTCATCACATATTATTAGTTCAGGATTTAAAGCTATTGCTCTTGATATTCCAATTCTCTGTCTTTGTCCACCGCTAAATTGATGAGGATAAGAGTTGTAATGCTCTGCTTTAAGACCAACTTCTTTAAGAAGTCTAGTAACTTCTTCTTTTCTTTCCTCATGATTTAAATCAGTATGTATTTTAAATACTTCTTCAAGGGCAGTACCTACTCTATGTCTAGGGTTTAGAGAAGCAAAAGGATCTTGAAATATCATCTGCATTTCTTTTTTATATTTTTTGAAGTCTTTTTCAGGTATTTTTGTAATATCTTGGTTTTTGTAGATTATTTCTCCATCTGTAGGTGAATCCATTTGTATTAAGGTTCTACCTAAGGTAGATTTACCACAACCAGATTCACCAACTACACCAAGTACTTCTCCCTTATAAATATTAAAAGTTATGTCATTAACTGCACGTGCATATCTGAGTTTTCTATCAAATAATTTTCCGCTTTTTAAAGTATAAAATTTTTTTAAATTTTTTACTTCCATTAATATTTCATAGTTTTGTTTCATAGTATTCAGCTCCTAAATGACATATATAGTGATGATTACTGCTGCATTTTACTAAAGGTATTTTTCTTTTTCCATTAAAACAAGCATCTTTAGCTACAGGACATCTTGTATTAAATCTACATCCATCTATTTCTTCTTGTATAGTTGGAAAAACTCCCGGTATTGGATTGTTTTCAAAAGTCTCTGAATCAATATCTGGAACTGATGCTAGAAGACCTTTGGTGTAAGGGTGTTTTGGGTCATTGAATATTTCATCTACTGTACCTTCTTCGCACTTATTTCCAGCATAGAGAACGCAAACTCTATCTGCTACTTCTGCTACTACTCCCATATCATGAGTTATTAATATGATTCCAATTTCCAATTCATTTTTTAGTTCTTCCAATAATTTTAATACTTGCGCTTGGATTGTTACATCTAGAGCTGTTGTCGGTTCGTCGGCAATTATTATATCCGGCTCTGCGCATAATACCATTGCTATCATAACTCTCTGTCTTAATCCTCCACTTAATTGGTAAGAGTATTGTTTAAGACGAGCTTTAGGCTCTGGAATTCCAACCTTGTCTAAGTACTCAACTGCTTTCTCAGTAGCCTCTTGTCCAGTAATTCCTTGATGAAGCTTTAATGCCTCTTTTAATTGAAAACCAATTTTCAGAAGAGGGTTAAGTGCAGTCATTGGTTCTTGGAAAATCATTCCAATTTTTTTGCCTCTGAATTCTCTTCTTTTTTTCTTGCTAAGGCTTGTAAGCTCTTCATCTTTGAATTTAATACTCCCGTCAACGACTCTACCGTTGACGGGAAGTAAATCCATAATAGCAAGGGAAGTTACGCTTTTGCCGCAGCCAGACTCTCCAACGATACAAAGAGTTTCGCCCTTATTTAGATCGAAATCTATTCCTCTAAGAGCAAGATATTCTTTTCCATCTATTCTAAAACCTACTTTTAAGTCTGTTACTTCAAGCAATTTTCCCATATTTACCTACTACTTTCTTGTTACTAATTTAATATAGAAGTTTCCACCTGGATCCATCTCAACATTTTGAAGATCTTCTGCATATGCATAAACATTGTTTGAATGCATTATTGGATATACTCCATTGTCTTCTATTATTGTTTTATTTGCCATATCTAATGCTTCTAATCTTTCAGCCATGTCTAATGTCATTTGTGATTCTTCTACGAATGCTTCAAAATCAGGATTTTGATAGTATGATCTATCTCCGCCACCTATGTTATCTGAATGCCAGTTTGGATATACTAATTCTGATCCATCACCTGTAAGATTTGACCATCCTAGTGGGAATAAATCCATTCTATTTTCATCTTTTGTTTCTGATAAGAATGCTCCCCACTCCATCATTTCTATTTCTACAGTTTCAAACCCTGCTTCTAAAAGTGATGCCTGAGTCCATTCTGCTATTTCTGGATAGAAAGATGTGTTGGATGCTAATATATGAATAGGTTTATCAGCTAAGTTGTTTTCTTCAACTATTTGCTTAGCCATATCCATATCGAATCCTGTACCATAATCTTCAGAATTTTCTGTGTATCCAAATACTTTTGGTCCTATTAAAGAGTCTGATGCTATTGCTAATCCATTTTGAGTAGCTACAAATCCTTCTTTATCTAGTGCGTAAGATATTGCTTCTCTTACTTCAGCTACTTCTGTAGATCCTGTTTTTGAACTGTTTGCTCTTACTCCTAAATATGTTACTCTTCCTGAAAGTTCAGAAATTAATTTTACTCCAGACATGTTTTCTACTCTAGATAAGTGTTCAGCAGTTATACCTTCAAACCAATCTGATTCTCCTGTTTCAAGTTTTGATATAGCTGTTGATATTTCAGGAACTATGTCAACCTGTACAGTTTTTATGAATGGTGCTCCATCCCAGTATTCTTCATTAGATTCAAGTTTAACATGAGAACCTGAAACAAATTCTACGAATTTATATGGGCCTGTTCCAACTGGTTCGGACATTATATCTTGTCCTTGTTCTGCTGTTGGCGATACAATTGCTCCATTTGCATGAGCTAATTTTGCCAACATAACTCCGTCTGGAAACTTAGTATTTATCTCAACTTCATATTCAGATAATGCATTAACTGATTCTACTGATGCCATTAAAGAAGCTCTAGCTGAACCATATTCAGGATCCATTATTCTTTCTAAGCTGTATTTTACTGCTTCAGCATTAAAAGGAGTTCCGTCGTGGAATTTGATTCCTTCCTTAAGTTTAATAACCCAAGTTTGATCATCAGGATTTGAATAACTTTCAGCTAAAAGTGGTTCGTAGCTTTGTCCATCAAATGATCTTACAAATAAAGTTTCATACATCTGAACATTTATTCGTGATGATGCACTATCATTTGTTTGAAGTGGATTAAATCCAACTGGTTCAGCTTGAACAACCATATTCAAATCAGTTCTTACTTCTTCTTCACCTTCTTCTCCTTCTGTCTCTTCTGCTTCTGGTTCTTCTGATTCTTCCGGTTCTTCAACTGGCGCAGTCGTTCCTCCACCACA
>CAYMUD010000106.1:0-5084 GCA_964393495.1 uncultured Clostridia bacterium
GAGTTATGAACTGGATAAAATCGAAATGTCAGAATATTATGTGAAAAAAGCATTAAAATATTTTGAAAAATATGAAAATAAGTGGGGACGTGCTATTGCAGAAGGTTATTATGCGCTAATACTTTCCAAGAAAGGAGAAAAAAAGTCAGCTATTAATCATCTTGAAACAGGAACAAAGTACGCTGAGAAAATGAATAACCCTTACTCAATTAACTTAATTAAAAAAATCAAAAAGCTAATTTAGCTTTTTGATTTTTTTATATCTTTCTTATAATCTATATCTTTATTTTTATCATTTTTAAAATTAATTTTTACCACACTACTATTAAATTTATTTATTAAATCCCTTCCACCTTTATCCCCTTTAACATTAAGAAGATTATTTTTAAAAATATTTGAAAATAAAACTGGATTGCTATTTAATCCATTAAATACAGGTACTATTATACTGTTACTATTATCTTTGAAATTCATTAAAATTTCATTTATTATCTTTTCATCAATATAAGGCTGATCTCCTAATAAAAATAAATATCCTTTGGTTTTAATACTTGACTCCTTTATACCTAAGCTTAGAGAGTTAGACATTCCTAGCTGTGGATTATCGTTATAGACTTTGATTATTCTATTGTTTTGAATCAACTTGCCTATTTTGTAATTACTATAAACTAGTATTATTTCACCTAAATTAGACTTAGCAGCATTTTCACAAACTTGTTCTATTAGCGTTTTTTTATTTATATTAAATAAAAGTTTATCTTCTTCACCAAATCTTCTAGACAATCCCGATGCTAAAATAATTCCAGTAATCACACTATCTCCTCCACTAAAATAGTACCTTTTATAAAGTTACTATAATTCCTATCCATTTCAAGTTTAATTTTTTTAGCAGCTTTTATATTTTCAGGGTTTATTTTATTCAAAATTAAATAATTTTCATTTCCCCTATATTTAAAAAGTCCATTTTTATTTACAATTAAATCAATTAGGCAATCTGCATCTATTCTTTCATTTATCATTTTATCAGTGATATCAAGAAATTCTTTTAAAGCAAAAATATTTTCACTATTAATATATTTATTTAAAACATCCATCCCAATTACTCCCAACAATATATCAGTATTTTTAGGTACAAGGGGTTCAAAATTCCTAGGAGCTTTCAGTGGTCTCTTTTTAGCCCCATCTCCTTCAATAATTATATAGTCAAATATATTTTTATTTCTAATATAATCTATTTCTTCAATATTATATCCTTTGTATTTATTTCCCTGGACTACTTTTTTACCCGATGTTGTAACACTTCCTTTTGGGGGCTTATAACTATCAAATAATTCTTTTTTCCCTAATAACATTTCATCTGAATGTCTTTTATCAGGTATATAGATTTTTGTAGTTGTAGTTATTAAAACTTTCCTGTTTTGTAATTTAAGTTTTTTGCCCATATCAAACATTATACTTGTTTTTCCACCAGCACCAACTATTGTTATTATTTGACTTTTATTATAATCTATTCCTATCTTTTCTAGATCAATCATTAAAATATCTCCTAAAAAAAGTCGCATTATACGACTTTTTATTTGATAGCTTCTTCTACTTCTTTTAATATCCTACCTGACTTAATTAAATTATAAGCTTTATCCATATCTAAAGTCAAACATCTATCTTTATCTAAAAAAGAAATTTCTTCTCGTATTACTTTATATGCTGCTTTAGTTCCTTTACCTAGCTTTACATTTTCTCTTAAATCAATAGCTTGAGCTGCATGCATTGCTTCCATACCTATGATATGCCTAAGATTGTCAACTATTTTTATAACCTTATCAACTGCTAAAGGAGAATTATTTGCGTGGTCTTCTATATTTCCTGCTACTGCAAAATAATCCATTGATGAAGGGTTAGCAAGCATCCTATTTTCCGTGTCTAAAGATGTAAATGGCTTTTGTATTGTACCATATGCTATTACATTACCATCTTCCGGGGTTAAAAATCTATTCAACTTTGTAAAAGATGGATCCGAAAGTTTAATAGTTCTATGACAAGAAGTTTTTGATATATGGTTTAAGGCTATTCCCAGCATTTCTATAGCTAACACCCAAGTTGTAGGTTCAAAATTATTACTTACAGAAATTCTCTCTTCATCTGGAAGAATACAAGGATTATCATCTGTTGAATTAAGTTGAATATTTAATTTTTCTTTTACATATTCTAATGAATCAACAACAGCTCCATTAACTGCAAATCCACCTCTATAAGATAAAGAGTCTTGAAGTGCTCGGTCTTTACTAGGTTGATTTAAATAACTTCCTTCCAAATATTTTCTGCAATCTTCTGCACATCTTATTTGACCTTCATATTTTCTAACTTCATTTACACTTTTATCTAAAGATTGTACGTTTCCGTTAAGACCTTCCATTCCTAAACAGTAAACTATATTAGAAACCTTAATTATATCTTCAACTTCCTTAACTAAGAGTGCTGCTATACCTGCTGAATGAGCATTTGAAGAAACAATACCAAGGCCATCTTTTGGTCCTAATTTTGCCTTTTCTAAACCAACTTTTTCTAAAGCTTGAGAAGCTTCCATTCTTTCACCTTTATAGAAAACCTCTCCCTCTCCTATCATTGCTAAACCAATATGCGAAAGTGTAGCTATATCACCTTCTCCTACCGATCCCCTTCTTGGAACAACCGGAACAATATCTTCATTGAGAAATTTTTTATACATTTCAATTATTTCCAAGCCCATACCTGTTGAACCGCACAATGTTGTATTTAATCTAGTTACCATCATAGCTCTTACTTCTTCTATACTAGCTTCGGGGCCTACAGCAACACAATGAGCTTTTATTAGATTTTCATTATAATTTTGGAAAAATTCAGAAAAAACATATTTATCTTTATTCCAGCCTACCCCTCTATTTAATCCATATACAGGACGCCCTTCTTCTGCTAATTTGAATATTAGCTCTCTAGATTTTTTAGCTATTTTTAAAGCCTCTTTCGAAATTTCAACTTTTTCACCCAATGAAACATTAAGTACCTCTTTAAAACTTAAATTCTTACCGTCTAATACTATTTTATCAGTCATTATATCCTCCTTTATTATTTAGAAAAAAAATTGCAATCAAAATTGATTGCAATTTCTTATATTTTTATTCTTCATCTAAATCTGTAATCAATTCTTTTTCAATTGTATTTGTTTTAGGAAAATACATTATATCTAATGATTCTCTTTTAGCTAAGAATATCATAGTAGATATGGCCATAGCAACATAAACCAACAATGCCGGTAAACCTGCTGTCATTGGTAGGAGTTTTGTAGATTGAATCATGTCTATAGCTCCGTCCGTTGATGATGATGTTGCAATTATACTTAAAAATGCTACTGATGACATTACTATACCCCAGAATATTTTAATTCTACTTGGAGGCTCTACTGATGAGTTTTTAGGAATATCAATTGACATTGATGAAATAGTCGATGTCATTGAATCGCAAAGAGTAACAACTGATAAGAACAATGTTATCATAAAAGCTATACTCGTTAATGCTGCCAATGGATAATTACTTAAGAAAGAAAATACAGATGCTTCAAGACCTTGAGTTTGAATAACATTCCATATTGCTCCCCCTGAATCAAGTTCTAATTTAATTGCATTAGATCCAAAAACACCAAACCATAACATAGCAAATCCACCGGGAACAAGTAAATTCATAACAATAAATTCTTTTACTGTTCTTCCTTTTGCAATTTTACCTAAGAACAATCCTACCATTGGTGCATAAACAAGCATCCATATCCAATATATTACTGTCCACCACATAGGCCATTTATTACCTGAAATTGCTCCAAGAAAAGTCATTCTTGTAAAGAAAGAATTAGCTGCTTCTCCCATTGCCTCAACACTGAAGAACAATGAAAATTGAGTTGCACCAAATATAAAAATGAAAGCCAATAAACCTAAGAATACTTTAGCATTCATATCGGATAATTTTCTTATACCTTTTTGAAGTCCTGTATAACTTGATATGATAAATGTAGCAACTATTACAAGTAATACAATTCCTCTAACGAAGTTTGATGGTGCTATACCAAATACAGCATCAAAACCAGCACCAAATTGAAGTGTAGCTACAGCAAGTATCGCAGATACTGAAACTGCTATTGCATATAAACATATATTATCTACTATATTACCAATTGTTCCCATACTTTTCTTTCCAAATAAAGGATAAAGAACTGATGAAATTCTAAAAGGTAACTTCATATTATGAATAGCAAATCCAACAGCCACTCCAAATAAACAATAGTGAGCATAGGATGGTAAACCCCAGTGCAAATAAGTAACTGATAAAGCTGAAAGTGCAGCTTCTGCACTACCGGGTTCTAAGCCAAGTCCAGGAATCGGTTGATTTAAGTGGAATATTGGTTCTGCAACACCCCAAAATACTATTCCTGTTCCAATTCCTCCAGTAAGAGAAATTGCAAACCAGTTCCATCTTGAAAGTATCGGCTTAGCATCTTTACCTCCTAAAACGATATCTCCATGTTTGGAAAGGCCTAACCAAATTAGGAAAAATACACTAAAAATTGCCATAATTGAATACAGCCATCCAAACCATTCATATTGGAAGTTTGAAATAGCATTCTCTACATTGTAAAATGCAACTGGATCTATTATACCCATAAGTATTATTCCAACAAATAATATTCCCATTGGTATAAAGATTACCTTTCTTATGATACTCATTGTGTCTTTTTTTGGTGATTTAATCGGTTGTTTTTCTTGAGCTGACATACGTTTTCCTCCTTTTATTAATTATATATCATTACAGTTATAATTATAACGAAATATCGTCAAAAAAAAGTCAAAATTAGCATTTATTAAAAAATTCATAACGACGATAAAAGGACAGGAGAAATTCTCCTATCCTTTCAGTAATGATATATAATTAACTTTACATCCCAAATAAGCTAGGTAAAAATAATGTAATATTTGGAATAAAGGTAACCAGCAATAATGCTACGATTAAAGCTAGTAGAAAAGGCCAAATAGCTTTTACTACAAAATTATCTTGAAAAA
>CAYMUD010000107.1:0-5082 GCA_964393495.1 uncultured Clostridia bacterium
ATTTTGTTGTTTACTTAAATACAAAGTAATTATATCATGATTACTGATTTTTTTTAACATTATTGTAAAGCAATTATTTCTTTAAAAAAGAAGAAAAGTTATCTTTTCTTCTTTCCATAATACTGATAATAATCTACTCTTATATTTCCATTATACAGTTTTCTTTTTCTATCGGATTTTTTGCCGTATAAGTTTTCAAAGTTTCTTTCAGGAGTTATGATATAATTAGACCAAGTTTCAAGGGATCCGAATACCTTTCCCAAAACTTCAAGTATTTCTAAAACTTCTTCATCCTCACCAATTCTTTCTCCATATGGAGGATTGGTTATTAATATACCATATTCCTCTGTTATTTTAACATTTTTAACATCTTTTACTTTAAAATCAATATATTTTTCCACACCAGCTTTTTTAGCATTTTCCCTTGAAATCTCTACGGCCTTGGGATCAATATCTGAAGCTATTATTTTTAGTTTTGCATCTTCTTCTATTTTTTCTTCCGCGTCTTTTCTTGCTTTATCCCAGTACTTATCTTCTACAGCCGGCCATCTTTCACTTGCAAAGCTTCTGTCCAAACCCGGTGCTTTATTGATACCTATTAAAGCTGCTTCTATAGGTATAGTCCCTGAACCACACATAGGATCCATCAATAATCTATCTTTTCTCCAAAAACTAAGCTGTATTAATGCTGAGGCCATAGTTTCTTTTATAGGACTTTCTATTGATTTTTCCCTGTATCCTCTTTTAAAGAGACCTTCCCTAGAACCAGTTGTATCTATGGCTAGAGTTACTTCGTCTTTTCTGATGATAAGTTGTATTGTGAATTCTGCACCTTCTTCTTCAAACCAATCTATATCATACTTGTCTTTTAACTTTTCAACTACGGCTTTTTTTACTATTGATTGACAGTCTGGTACACTGTATAGTTTTGATTTTATACTTCTACCTTTTACGGTGAATTTACCCTTTTTTGTTATCCACTTCTCCCATGGTAAATTGTATGTCCTAGCAAAAAGTTCTTCAAATGTATAAGCATTAAACTGTCCTAAAATTAACATTACTCTATCCGATGACCTTAAATTTATATTTACTCTCGGTATATCTTCTATTTCACACTTAAAGTAAACCCATCCATTATCAACTTGTGTTTTGTATCCTAGATCCTGTAATTCTCTTTTGACTACTGCTTCTAATCCCGCTGCTGCAACAGCAGCTAATTTTATTTTAGACATTATATCCCTCTTAATCTAACCTGATTTGATGGAAAGTTTTTTTCCCTTTTTTAATAGTAAGTTTGCCTTCAACAAATAAATCTTTTGTTATAGCTAAAAATATGTCGTCAACTTTTTCTTCGTTTATACTTACTCCTCCTTGTTTAATCAATCTTCTTCCTTCTCCATTTGATTTAGTTAATCCCGACTTTTTTAAAAGATCTAAAATTGTATTTTCTTCTTTTAAAAAATCTTTTCCTATAATTGTGTGGGGCATATTTTCATCATCAGTCCCTTTACTAAAGAGAGCCTTAGAGGTTTCATAAGCCTTCTTAGCCTCTTTTTCACCATGTATCATCATAGTTACCTCATATGCTAATTTTTCCTTAGCATTGTTGATTTTAGATCCTTCTAAAGAGCTTAGTTTTTCAATCTCATCCATAGGTAGAAAAGTTAATAGAGATAAACATTTTTTTACATCTGCATCATCAATATTTCTCCAATATTGATAAAATTCATATGGAGAAGTTTTTTTAGAATCTAACCATAAAGCGCCTTTTTCTGTCTTGCCCATTTTTTTTCCTTCACTGTTGGTTAGTAATGAAAATGTCATACCGAATGCACTTTTGTTGTCTTTTCTTCTTATCAATTCAACTCCAGCTATAATGTTTGACCACTGATCATTTCCACCAAACTGCATCTTGCAGTTATAATCTTTATGCAGCATATAAAAATCATAAGCCTGCATTATCATATAATTGAACTCTAAAAATGTTAATCCTTTTTCCATTCTATTTTTATAGCATTCTGCAGTAAGCATTCTATTTACAGAAAAATGTACTCCTACTTCTCTTAAAAAGTCTACATAGTTTAAGTTGAGAAGCCAATCACCATTGTGAACCATAAGTGCTTTACCATCTTCAAAATCCAAGAATTTTTCAAATATTTTCTTGAATTTATTAGCATTTTCTTTGATAGTTTCTTTGGACATAATCTGTCTCATTCCAGTTCTGTCACTTGGATCTCCTACCATAGTAGTACCATCACCTATAATTGCAATTGGTCGATGACCTTTTTTTTGCATATGCGCCATTACCATAATTTGTATATAGTGTCCTATATGTAAACTATCTGCAGTAGGATCGAATCCTATGTAAAAAGTAATCTTTTCTTTTTCTAATAATTCCTTTACTTCCTCTTCGTGTGTTACCTGTTCTACATAGCCTCTTTCCTGCAAAACATCAAAAACATTTTTTTCTTTATTCATACTCTCCTCCAATTATGTAAGTTTTTATATTAATTTAAAGTTTTAAATATTACAAAGATTGAATCTTATCAATCTTTTCTAGCAAATTCTTCTTCCCGAAGTTCTTCTATGGATTTTTTCGTCATGTTTTTCTCATCTAAATCCAATAATCCTAAAGCTTTTTCAAGTTTTTCTTCTTTTTTGACTTCTATCTCTAAATATGTATATGGATAGGTTTCTTTATCCCAAGTATCTATTTCAAATAATATATCCTCATATTCATAAGACTTTCTGTGTTTATTGCCTTTGTGAATCAACTCATAGCCTAAAACATCTAAAATTTTAATACCTTCATCTACACTATCAATGCTAATATTATTTTCTATATTTTCTCTTATATTTTTCTTTGAAATGTTTCTTTTAAGAGTTAATTCTATCTTTTCATTTTTATTATCTGATATTGTCTTTCTAATCCTTAAATAACCTTGATGCTCATTTTTTAAGTATCTATCTTCTTTATCAAATATGTAGTTATACTGAAATTCATCTTTTACAAGTTTACCACCTATTTTTATAAGCTTATTTTCTATTTTATCTTTATCTATATTTAATACTTTTACCTCTTTCTCTTTCATTTATTCTACCTCTTTTATTTCTACTGGAGAAAACTCAACATAATCAGCAGATGAACATATAAAGTTTATATTAGAAATTTTTCCTTCATATACATATCTATGTCCTTCTTCACTATGTAGATGGCCGTAAATGCAGGTTTTTATATTGTTTTTTTTCATTAATTCTACAAATTCATTAGGGTTTCCTTTTGTATCAAAGGGTGGATAATGAACAAGAGCAATATTAAAGCTTGAACTTAAATCTTTTCCAGATTGAAAAGAGAGTTCCAGTCTATGCAGTTCTCTTTGAAATATTTTTTCATCTTTTTCTTTAAAGTCATCGTTTGATCTATCCGTCCATCCTCTAGTTCCAAAGATTTGTATATTCTTATACTGAAAGCTGTTGTTTTGTATGAATACTATACTTTCTAATTCTAAGTTTTTAAGTTTCGAATTTGTTGACCACCAGTAATCATGGTTTCCTTTTGTTATGATTTTTTTTCCATTTAACTTATCAATTCTTTCCAAATCTTTTATGCCTTTACTTAAGTTGATCGCCCAGGATATATCACCTGGCATTAATACTATATCATCTTTTTTCACTATTTTTTGCCAGCTATTAAAAATCTTTTCTTCGTGATTTTTCCAAACTTTCCCAAATATATCCATGGGCTTCTTTTTTTCAAAATCCAAATGAAGGTCTGATATAGCATATATTTTCATATTTACTCCCTATTTATAATTGTATTATATTTACTTCTTCTTCCAGTTCCTTTAAAATATTTTCTTCTCTTTTATGACAGGTGAACAAAAGTATTTGATACTGTTCTTTCATTTTCACAATTATCTCTAAGGCATTTTTTAGTCTTTCATCATCGTATTGTGTAAAACAATCATCTAATACTATAGGAATTTTAGAATTAGAAAACATAACATCAATTAAGCTAAATCTAAGGGAAAAGTACAACTGATCAATAGCACCTAAACTTAAATTATCAACACTTATTTGTTTATCTTTATCTGATTCCTTTATTTTTATATCAAAATTTTCTTCTATTTTTACCTCTTCGTATTTTCCATCTGTTAGAATCTTAAAATATTTTGCAAGACTCTTTTCTAACTCCGGCATAAATTCTTCTTTTATTTTTTTAGATGTTTCAATTATATTGTTTTTAGAAAGTTCTACTATCTCTTTGGTTTTTTCTATTTCTCTTTTTTCCCTATCTAAATCTGACATTTCCTCTTCTATTAAATAAAGCCTTTTATGTTCTTCAATTTTACATATTTCTTTTTTATATCTTTCTATCAAGTTTGAAATCTTTTTGATTTCCTCTTCCACAATATTCTTTTCTTCTTTTATATCTTCAAAGGAAGAAAATTTTTCTTTTTCTTTGATTTTTTTTATAGATTTGTATTTATTTTTAATTTCTTCATAGTCTTCGTCTTGAAGTATATTCCTTAAAACTTCTTCCTTATTACTTTTAAGAGATACCTTTTCTTTTAAAATATTTTGAATTTTAAATGCTTCTTTAAATTCGTCTTTAGATTCAACTCCGCTTATATTAAGTATAGTATTTATTTCATTTTTATTATCTTTCAATTCTTTTTTTATTGAATCGTGTTTTTCCTTTATAAGATTTCTATTTTTTTCTATTTTTTCTAAGCTGTTGTATCTGACTTCGCTTTCGTTGTATTTTTTATTTATTTTTTTTATATTTTCTTCACTTATTTCACTATAGCCAAATTTATTTAAATATTCAGTTAGAAAATCTTCGATTTCTCTACATTTTTTATTTAAATAAAAAATTTCTTCTTGTAGAGTTTCATTAGTTTTATTCTTCTCTTCTACGGATTTTTTATTATCTATAGCCTCATAATAAAGAGATTTCAAGTCTTTAATATTTACACACCCATATTTATCTAGGATTTCCTTTTTATGTTCTTCCAGTTTTTCACATTCCTCTTTGTACTGAGGCACTCTTTCATTTATTTCTTTTATTTCTTTTTTTAA
>CAYMUD010000108.1:0-5045 GCA_964393495.1 uncultured Clostridia bacterium
TTTAAATCTCCTGAAGATTTTCTTCAGGAGATTTTTTCATAAAAATTTTTAATATTTATTTTTTTGTATATATACATCTAATGCTTCTGTTCCTTTTTTGATAAGATTAATTATTAGCAGCAAAACATAAATAGATATTCCTAAAAAAACTAAATAAATCAATCCGAAAAATGATGAGAAAACATTCAATCCTAACATATTCATAATACTTCTCCTTAATATAATTTTATTTTTAGTAAATAAACATAATCATTTAATAAAATTTCATCCATATATGTATTTGGTTCTGTAAAAAAATCATTAGGTATACCATTTATATTATTACTATCGTTACCCACAAATGCTGCTAAAATATATTCACCTTTATCGACCTCTATATTTTTTACTGTATCCCAGGTACTTGTTTTACCTAAATCGTTGCTTGAATCTATTTTCCCTGTTGAAATATTCTTACCTTCTATAAAGGATATACTCCAGGTGTTTTGATCCTGCATAATTGACATATTAAACATGATGTACTTTTCCAAATCATCTTTTAATAGATTTGTGGTTTTTAAAAGCGGTCCTATCTTTTCTCCTCCAAGATATTTTTCTATCCAAATATCTACATTTTCTACATCTTGATTATCTTGATATTCAAATACAAAACTATTATTAACTCCTGTACCTTTAATTAGAGCTTCTTCTCTATCTGTTAGATTCGCTTCTTTTATAATACTCTGCTCAACTTTTTCTTCATCAAGAGAACAGGATGAAGTTATTAGTATGATGGCAAATATTGAAAATAATGTTGCAATTCTTTTTTTATTCATAGTAAAATAATACCTCCAAAATTATTCATTTAAATATAATAGAGTTAAAGTATTTAAATTAATTTTATAATAGAATTCAGGTGTTTAAATTAATTTTTTATTAAAATTCACATGATTTCAAACACTTCTTTTTAAATTAGGTCTTCATAAAAATCAATTTTCCTGGAATGCATTAATGGTTTATATTTAATTATGTTCAATGGGAATTTATTGCTTTTTTCTTCAGTATTTATTTCCATAGTCAGTATCTCATCTCCAAATTTTGAGTACACATAGTCATTTTCTTTTAAAAAAGAATTGGGCCCAAATATACCGCTGTATCCTATGTTTTTATTTTTGTTACAGTAGTTTGAGTATATAGTGTAAATATTATTTTCTCTTGACCTTGATTTTGCCATAGTCCATAAAATATTCTTTTCAGGATAAAATTTATTATATTCTATCCCCTTATCATCAGGTATCAAAAGCAAGTCGATACCCTTTAAGGTTAATATTCTTGCAAATTCAAAATTAATCAGTTCTTCACCAAATGTTATTGCCAATCTTCCATATTCTGTATCAAAAAAGTTTAAATCATCTTCTTCTCTATTGTTATTAATTTCTTTGCTGTATATTTGTTTATATTCATAAGTTATACCTTGACTGTTAAGAATCAAAGCTGTTGATTTTTTGTATTTGTTTTTAAAACTAACAACAACATAGGTCCCTTTATTTATTTTCTTTACAATTTCTACTATCATTTTTTCAATTATTTCTCTTTTTATATTTACTATTTTTTCATTTACATAAGGATTTAATATGTTTTTAGGGAATAATATAAACTTGCTGCCCTTTGATTGTTCTCTATCTATATCTTCTATTATTATTTTACTTATCTCTTCCATACTTTTTATTTTTTCTCTATTTAGTTGTATAGTTGAGATTTTAAATTTTTTGCCTTTAGGAAGCTTATCATCATATTGTTTGTAAAACCATACAGGATTCCAAGTAAAAGGATTTCTCAACAACTCCTTATAGAATGGATATTTAGGCAATTTAATTTTTTCTTCTTTTATTTGTATTTTCCCATAAATACATCCGTTGTCTGTCTCTTTATATTCAACAAGCTTTCCTTTTTCATCTATAATACAGCTTCCACCAGTAAATTCAACTCCCTTTTCTTCTCCCCATCTGTTGGAGATTATAATTGGAGTATTGGTTTCTAAAGCTCTTTGACGCCAGGTTGTAGAGGGCACTTTTTCCCCAGTCCAGTTGCAAGGTGTGCAAATTATATCACATTCTTTTCTATACATTATCTTTGTGGTTTCAGGAATATTTAAATCCATACAAACACAAATTCCTATATTTCCTATTTTAGTTTTAAAAACATTTATACCTTCATCTCCATCTTTTGACCACATAGGATCTGATATAAAAGAATGTACTTTTCTATATCTTCCTATATATCCTTCCGGTCCAATTAAAGCTGCTGAATTATAATATATATCTTTATGGTTTTTTTCTGCAATTCCTATAACAACGTAGTTTTGGTATTTTTTAGTTAAGCTTGTTATTGAATCTGTAGTTTCTCCTGGTATTGTTTCTAAATAAGGTTTTATTTCTTTTCTATTTTGCCATATATATCCAGTAGTACACATTTCTGGTAGTACTATTAATTCAGCACCTTTTTCCGATGCTTCTTTTATTAATTCTATTATGTTTTTTATATTTTTTTCTACCTTTCCTTTTACTGGTTCGTATTGTATTGATGATACGATTAAGTTTTTCATTTTCCCTCCTGATTTATGTCTTATAGTTTATATTATAATGTTAAATCCAATTTTTTGCCAACATTTATAAATATTCATTTTTTCTTAATAAATTATATATATATTGATATTTCAATGCTTTTAACTAAACACAACTGTCGATTGCTTTGATTATCAAAGTTTTCCATTGACAAAGGAAAAACACCTAGTTATACTTTAGTTTGAGTATCGAAATATTAGATATTCAGTTAATTTTAAAATCAATTAAATTTATGGAGGTAACAAATGACTTTTGAAAAAGTAAAAAATATTTTAGTAGAAGAATTAGGATTAGAGGAAGACGAGGTAAAATTGGAGAGTAATCTTAAGGATGATTTAGAAGCTGATTCATTGGATTTAGCAGAGGTAGTAATTAATCTTGAAGAAGAATTTGATATAGAAATACCTGAAGAAGATTATCCGAAGTTTGTAACAGTAAAAGATATAGTAAATTTTTTAGAAAAATAATTAGGAGTTAATGATATGCATCGAAATCAAATAACAGAATTATTAAATATAAAATATCCTATATTTCAAGGTGGTATGGCATGGGTTTCTGATGCGGATTTGGCTGGAGCAGTATCTAATGCTGGAGGTCTTGGAATAATAGCAGCTGGAAATGCTCCAGCTGATTGGGTAGAATCAGAAGTAAATAAAATAAGAAAAATAACAGATAAGCCATTTGGTCTCAATATAATGATGATGAGTCCATTTAAGGAAGATGTCTGTGAATTAGCAGCTAAACTAGAAGTTCCTGTAATCATTACTGGCGCTGGGAGTCCAGGGAATTATCTTAAGCTGTGGAAAGAAAAAAACATTAAGGTTATCCCGGTTTGTCCATCTACAAGTTTTGCACTAAGAATGGAAAGGTACGGAGCTGATGCAGTAATCTGCGAAGGTAGTGAAGCAGGAGGACATATAGGACAGTTGACTACTATGGCTCTAGTTCCCCAAGTTGTAGATGCAGTAAATATCCCGGTAATAGCAGCAGGAGGTATAGCTGACAAACGAGGAGCAGCTGCAGCTTTTATGCTTGGAGCTTCGGGAGTACAGGTTGGAACTAGATTTTTAGTTTCAAAAGAATGCAATGCTCATCAAAATTTCAAAGATAAAGTTATATCATCAAAGGATGTGCATACAGTGGTGAGTGGTTTAAGTACAGGTCATCCTGTTAGAAGTATTAAGAATAGTATAACAAATAAATTCAAAAAATTAGAAAAGAAAGGCGCCCCTATGGATGATTTTGAAAATATTGGCAGGGGAGCATTAAGAAAGGCTGTAGTCGAAGGTGATATAAAAAACGGTTCTCTAATGGCCGGTCAAATATCTGGATTAATTAAAGAGGAACTTAGCTGCAGTGAAATTATAGATGAAGTAATTAACGGAGCTTATGATTTAATCAATAACTTTAAAAATTAGTAACCAATGGAGGTAATTATGAATAAAACAGCATTTATTTTCCCTGGGCAAGGAGCTCAATATGTAGGTATGGGAAAGGATTTTTATGATAATTTTAAAATTGCTAGAGAAACTTTTGATATTGCAAGTGAAACTTTGAATATGGATATGAAAAAATTATGTTTTGAAGGCCCTAAAGAAGAGCTTATGTTAACTGAAAATACTCAACCGGCTATTCTGACAGTAAGTACTGCTATATTAAATGTTTTAACTAAAGAATTTGATTTAAACTGTGATATTACTGCAGGATTAAGCTTAGGAGAATATACCGCCTTAGTAAATACAGGTATGATTAGCTTTGAAGAAGCAGTAAAAGTAGTAAAAAACAGAGGTAGATACATGCAGAATGCAGTTCCAGAAGGCAAAGGTAAAATGGCAGCTTTAATAGGTGGTAACAGAATTGATGTAGAAAGGTTATGTTACGATCACCAAAAATATGGAATCATACAACCTGCAAATTTTAACTGTCCTGGACAAATTGTCATTGGTGGCGAAGTTCTTCCAATAGAAAAGGCAATGAAAAGTATAGCTGATTATAATATAAAAAGAGCTATAGAACTACCGGTTAGTGCTCCTTTTCACACTGAAATGCTAAAACCTGCAGCAGAAAATCTCTCTAAAGATTTAGAAAAAGTAAATATCTACAATAGTGAATTTCCTGTAGTTTCTAATGTTACTGGTGAAATATATGAAAATGATGCTGACATAAAAGATTATCTTCTTAAACAGGTATACTCTTCCGTGTTATGGGAAGATTCTGTTAATACTATGATTTCAGAAGGTGTAGATACATTTATAGAAATTGGTCCTGGAAAATCTTTAAGCGGTTTTATTAAGAAAATAGATAGAAGTCTCAATATATTAAATGTCCAGGATATGAAATCTCTTAATAAATCATTTGTTAAGTTGGGAGTTGCTTCATAATGACAAATAAAACTGCTATTATTACTGGAGCTTCAGGTGGTTTAGGTTGTGAAATAGCTAAAAA
>CAYMUD010000109.1:0-5034 GCA_964393495.1 uncultured Clostridia bacterium
TATTCTACTATATCAATTGATTAAAAACAATTTTTCTTTGAATTTAAATTAAAAAACCGCTCAATTAAGAGCGGTAGTTTCTTATATGTCATATATCCTACTTAGGACTGTTAGCAAACTTGGTAAATCTCTCGACCCAAGCAAGTTCAACGGTACCAGTAGGTCCATTTCTGTGTTTTGCTATTTTGACTTCTGCTATACCCCTTTTTTCAGAATCTTCGTTATAGTATTCATCTCTATAAAGAAACATAACTACGTCGGCATCCTGCTCAATAGCTCCGGATTCTCTAAGGTCTGATAGTATAGGTCTATGATCCTGTCTCTGCTCTGGTGCACGAGATAGCTGGGAAAGTGATATTACCGGACAGCTCATTTCTCTGGCTAGTCCCTTTAATCCTCTTGATAGTGAGGATATTTCCTGCTGTCTACTTTCAGATTTACCTTCACCTTCCATCAGCTGAAGATAGTCTATAACAACTAGGTCTAATCCATTTTGAGCGCTTAGTCTTCTACATTTTGACTGTACTTCAAATAGGGTTATCCCTGGTGTGTCATCTATATAAATATTCGACTCTGATATACGACTACTGGCTCTGGTTATCTTATCCCAATCATCACCCTCAAGTTGTCCACTTCTAAGTTTAGTACTTTCAACTAATGATTCCATAGATACAATCCTCTGTACTAACTGCTCTTTAGCCATTTCAAGACTAAATATGGCTACATTCGCATTGTCTTTTACAGCTGCATTTAAGGCAAGATTAAGAGCAAAAGCCGTTTTACCCATAGAAGGCCTTGCTGCTATAAGTATAAAGTCGGATTTTTGTAATCCTGCAGTCATATGATCAATATCCTGAAATCCCGTAGTAAGACCTGTCATAGAACCATCGTGATTTGCTCTTTCTTCTAAAAGATTAAATACATCTAGTACTATATCTTTCATATGAGAAAAATCTCTCTTTTCTCTCTGTTGAGAGATATCGAAAATTCTTTTTTCAGCTAATTCAATAAGACTTTTTACTTCTTCTTGGTCTTGATATCCTTTTGATAGAATTTCATTAGCTGCTTTTATAACACTTCTAGTTATAGCTTTTTCTTCTATTATTTTACAGTAAGCTTTTGCATTTTTAGTGGAGTAGACATTTTCAGCTAATCCTGCTAAATAATCTACTCCTCCTACTTGTTCTAATTTGTTTCTTTTTTTAAGTTCTTCTGTTATGGTAAGTAAATCGACAGGCATATTTTCATAGCTTAATTTTTTAGCTGCTTCAAATATTTCTTTATTGCCGTCGTAGTAAAAGAATTCACCTTTTAGCTTATTTATTGATACTTCTAAAGCTTCCTTATCTATTAATATTGAACCCAAAAGAGTGTGTTCAGCTTCTATACTATGTGGTGGTACCTTACCTAAGATATTTTCAGACATCTAAACACCTTCTTTTTATTCTTCACCTTCTATAGTTACTTTTACTTGACCTTTTACTTCTGGATGAAGCTTTACGTCTACTACATGTTTTCCAGTTGTTTTTATTGGTTCTTCTAGCTCAATTTTTCTTTTATCAATTTTAATTTTATGATTTTCTTCTAAAGCTTCTGCAATATCTTTTGTATTTACTGAACCAAAAAGTTTTCCATTTTCTCCAGCTTTAATTTTGATTACTACATTAACATTTTCAAGATTCTTAGCATATTCTTGAGCATCTTCTAGTTTGTCTTCTGCTAATCTAGCCTCTTCTTTCTTTCTTCTCTTTAAAATTCTCACGTTTTCTGCTGTTGCTTCTGATGCTGCACCCTTTGGTATAAGGTAGTTTCTTGCATATCCATCTGCTACCTCTACTAAATCTCCTTCTTTTCCTAACTTTTTAACTTCTTTTCTTAATATAACTTTCATTATTTATCATCCTTTCTTTTTGTTTTCATTTTTATATTTTAAAATTGCTTTTTTAAGCATTTCTTTAGCTTCTTCAATGGTTTTCTCCTGGAGCTGAGCACCAGCTGATGTCAAGTGACCTCCACCACCTAGCTGTTCTAATATAATATGAACACTTATATCTCCAATAGATCTACCACTTATATGAGTTTCATCTTCTTTTTTAACTAGTACAAAACTTGCCTCTACACCTTTTACAGATAAAAGCTCTGTAGCACTTTGAGAAGCTATCAGTACTCCTTCCTCTACCATTTCATCCAAGTGAGATATAGCTATATTATCAAATACTATTTCTGCTCTGTTGATAATATCTGATTTAAGCTTCCATATCTTAATATCATCACTAAATAGTTTTTTAACGCTTACAGTATCTGCACCGGCTCTTCTTAGATATGATGCAGCTTCAAAGGTTCTAACCCCAGTTTTAAATGTAAAATTATATGTATCAACCATTATTCCAGCCATAAGAGCTTCAGATTCGAATTTTGAAAGCTTAACTAGATCATCCATATAGTGAATAATTTCAGTTATAAGCTCGCTGGTTGACGAGGCATAGGGCTCTAAATAATCAAGGAGTGGGTTTTCTATGTATTCTTCTCCTCTTCTATGGTGATCTATCATTACTACCTTTTCAGACTCTGCCACTATTTCTGCAGCTTCTGTAAAGCTTGG
The DNA here is from genome assembly GCA_964393495.1 of uncultured Clostridia bacterium. Lineage (GTDB taxonomy): Bacteria > Bacillota > Clostridia > Tissierellales > Dethiosulfatibacteraceae > UBA8670. The sequence goes on from CAYMUD010000109.1 coordinate 2,603, forward strand.
TTTATGAGTATCCACCATTACTACTACTGTATCTTCTTTCATAAGTTTTTTAGCTGTTTCTGTATTTACTATAGAGTTTATATATTCATCGCTTTCTTCCGACTTTGCTCTTTCATATATGTTGTCCAAAGCTGGGTTTATGTCATTTAGAACGATATGAGCCTTCCTGTTCATACCCTTTGCTATGGCGAAAATACCCATAGATGCTCCAAAACTATCCATGTCTCCTACCTTATGTCCTGTGATAACGACATTTGAGCTTTGTGATATTATCTGTCTTAGTGCATAGGATATCATTCTTGCTTTTACTTTTGTACGTTTTTCTACAGCTCTGCTCTTTCCTCCGTAGTATTTTACCTTGCCTGAACTTTTTACTACTGCTTGGTCTCCACCTCTACCTAGTGCTATATCCAGTGCTCCCCTAGCATAATCATACTGCTGAGATATAGTCTTTGCATTGATTCCGATTCCTATACTTAATGTGAAATAGTCTCCGTTTTCAGCTTTCAAGTCCTTCACATCTTCTAAAATATCAAATCTTTTTGTCTCTAGATTTTCGAGATGCTTATTTTCAAAGAATAAAATGTATCTATCATCTAAATATTTTAAAGCTATTCCGTTCATTCTTTTAGCAAAGGTATCTAGTTTTTTCTCTATCTCTCCAGAAATAGATGCTCTTTCCATCTTGTCCATGTCTTTTCCTAGTTCGTCGTAGTTATCTATTTCTATAAGACATATCACAGTTTTCTCATCGTTGTATAAATCTCTAAGAGTTGTAAATTTGGTATTGTCCAGCCAATAGAGCATATAGAGATTTTCTTCGTCTTCTGCACCTTCTACTTCGTTGAAGAGTACGTTGTATTCTTTGTTACCATAACTTACATCTAAAGAATGATTCTTTTCTTTAAGATCTTTCAAAGAAAAATTGTTGAAATAATCCACAACATTTTCTTTATGGTCTACTTTTTCTCCTACTATATCTTTGAATTTACTGTTATACCAGAATATATCACCTTTTTTATTTATAATCAATAAAGGTATAGGGAAGTTGAGTAAAGTTTTCCTAGACATATCATCTATATTATTTGTAAATTCTATTAGGTATTTGTTAAGCTCTTTTTTTCTTTTTTCGTATTTATCTACGGAATTACGCATAGCTAAAAGCAGTACTAAAAATGATGCTAAAGCTATTATATAATTCCCTAATACTGCTATTACTATTATAAAAGCAATACTTAAATAGAAGAATATACTATTTTCTTCTATTAAAAATCTCGGTCCCTTGAATGGTTTCATTCTATCACCTATTTGCTTTCTTTCAACTTTCTAAAATCAAATAATACGTCGGCTAGTCCTGCTACTATTACTGAAAGAGAAAAAGCAGGGTTGATTATTATGAATATAATTATCAAAACTCTTAAGAATCTATTTATATTATATTTGTCCATAAGGAATCTTACAAGGGCTAAACCTTGTATAAAGAAAACTATTTGAAATAAAAAAAGAATATTAGCAGATAAAGTATCATAATCTACTATGTTAAACTGTCCTACAAGTATAGTCAATCCAGATATAACAAGCATTCCCACTACTATGTTATTAGGAAGTTTGAAATTTTTGAAATCTCCCAAAGGTCTAATTCTAGCCTTTAATCTTTTGCCGATTTTTTGTGCTACAAAATAGTTTATTACTACCATTGACAATGATGTTGCTATAAGTATTCCCGGCATTATCATTATAACTAGATTCATCATATTTTCATACATTTCTTGACTTTGCTGAAGCTGATCCTGAAGTAAATCAAATCTTGAGAACAAGCCTTCTTGAATTTCAAAGCTTTGCTGAAAAGCTTCTGTTACATACTCTATAAGATTTAAGCCTAAAAATAACTGCATAATAAAAAGCAGTATAATAAAGGATACCAGATAGGCCAATCCACTAAAAGCTATTGTTATTGATGGCTTTTTATCTTTGTCAATAAAATAACTCATTGTAGCCGCCATAGGGGTGTAAAGCACAAGATAGTACAAACCCGCCTGAACTCCTAAAAGTATGGTAGCTATAATACCTGCTGTAACTAAGGCCATGATTGATGCCTTAAAGTCGTGTCTTTTTGCTAAAATTATTGCCGGAAGTGCATATATGTAGTCTATAAAAGGAAATATCAGTGTCCCTACTATGGCAAATATCAGTAGTATTCCTGCAATAAATGCTGATTCTGTAAGTCTTGATGTTTGGCTATTTCTACTCAATTTTTTCACCTTTCATTTATGATAAAAAGTTGTTTTTTGTTTTACTCAATATGAGTATAATAATTTTACATTTAAACATGGTTAATGTCAAATGAAACTAGTTCTCTAACACGAGGGGTCTGACCCCTTGTGTTATTATTTTTCAATACATCTTGTATAAATTCTATGTTAACCTTATAA
>CAYMUD010000110.1:0-5027 GCA_964393495.1 uncultured Clostridia bacterium
CATATAAGGGTAAATTGAAATTTATTAAAAAAATAATGAAATAAAAAAACATCTCCTTTCCTGGAGATGTTTTTTACTTCATTATTTTAATCCTAATATTTGTCTTGCTTCATCCGGGGTTGCCGGTTCTTTATTCATTTCTTTTATAATTCTTACTGCTCTTTCAACAAACTGCTTGTTAGAAGTAGCAAGCTCGTCTTTATTGTATTTTAAATTATCTTCCATTCCTACTCTTATATGTCCACCTAATGCTAAAGTTGTGTAAAGAATAGGTAAATGTCCTGCTCCTATCCCCAGAGCCGACCATGTTGAATTTTCAGGAATTAAACTTTTTAAATATACTAAGTTTTCAACTGTTGCTGCTGTACCACCCGGTGCTCCTAACACAAATTGAAAATGCAAAGGTTCTTGTAATACACCTTTTTTTAGATAATACATAGCATTGTAAAACATTCCCGAATCGAATACCTCTATCTCGGGTTTTACACCATTTTCTTTCATAGTATTGCCAAGTTCTTCTAAGAAGTTTGGGTGATTTATGAAAAGAGCATTATTTCCCCAGTTCATTGAACCCGCATCGTATGAAGCTAGTTCTGGTTTTATTTCTTTAAGATGAGCTTGTCTAGTTTCATCAGTAGCATCAAGATCTCCTGAAGTTGTAAGATTAAGTACTATATCACATTTTTTTCTTATTAAATCAACAGTCTTTTTGAATTTTTCTTTATCCATAGTACCGTTTTCATTTTCATCTCTCATGTGTAGATGAGCTACTGCAGCTCCTGCTTTATAACATTCGTAAACATCTTCAGCAATTTCTTCTGGAGTAATAGGTACATTTGGATTTTGCTTTTTCTTTGGCCAAGCTCCTGTTGGAGCTATTGTAATTATTGTTTTTGACATCTTTTCACTCCTCTATTATTTTATAAATTTTCTTCAACCTTGAAATCACGATTATATTTATGTTCATCAATACCTTTAATTATCAAAATATTAAGTAATGCTAGAATTGCGAATGCTAAGTAAGCATTACGTATTTCACCACCAGTAAATATTTGGACTACACCATTAATTAAGAAACACATTGCAGTTATAGCTCCCTGGATAGGAAATATAACAGAGTTAACCTTGGCAAATCCATGTCTTCCGTATATTGCAGCAGGTAAAGATGTCATAAAGTTTGCAGATCCACCAATTCCTATTGCAATCATAAATAAAGATAGATATATAAGGTATGAAATATTTGTATAGTTGCAAAATAATGCTAAAGCATACCAAAGAGCAAACCCTATCATAGTTCTCTTTGTTCCAAGCTTCTGGTCAAATAAACCAATTAACCAAGATCCACCTACGCCTACTAAAGCTAGAACTGTCATAATTAAAATTGCTTGGTTTTGTTCAAATCCCAATTCCATATTTCTTAGTACAAGTTGGCTCATAACACCAACAGAACATATTTGAAAAATCCCTGTTGCAAAAGCTGCCATCCATAGTTCCTTTGTTTTTAGCAATGACTTAGTTGTCCACCTATCAGATTCTTTTGGATCTTCTAGGTCATATTCATTTTTATAAACAAAGTCAGCAACATTATCTGGGTTTAAGCCGTATTCTTGAGGAGTATCTCTGACATAAATAAATCCTATTATCCCTAAAAATATTACTCCCAAACCTATAGGTATTATTCCTACTTCCAAACCAAAATTCCCTAATAAAAAAGCTATTAGTGGAACATAAAAAGCAGATGCTAGATTAAGTCCCATAGTAGTATATCCCATTACAATACCTTTCTTTTTAGGAAACCACTGAGCTACTAAATTCCCTCCTGATATATATCCTGCAGACATTATTGTACCAACTACAAAGGACATTGATATAGTATAAACTAATAAAGAATTAACTCTCCCTATAACAATATATGATAGTCCCGATATAATTAATAAAACTCCCGAAGTCTTCCTTGATCCAAATTTAGTATTTATTTTCCCTATTGCAATGAAAAATAAGATTCCAATAATTCCTGCTAAGGAGTTCATACTCATAACTACACCATTATTAACACCTAATTTTGCTGCTACAGCAGGTGAAGTAATATTTGAGCCATCGTTTACCATTCCTACATAAAAAAAGAATATTGCCATACAATAAAAAATTATAAACCAACCTTTAAATCCAAAATTTACCATTGAATTCCTATTTCCATCTGGTACTTGATATTTATTTTGATAAATATTTTCTTTTACATTTTTCATATTACACCTCAAATTTTTTAAGAAAAGTTTAACCTACCATTTATTACTATGAAAATAAGTTAAACTTCTCTTATTTTTTTCTTATAAAAGCCAATAAAGTTTATTTGTTTCTTTTAAATAAGCGTTGCATATAAGCTATTCCACTATCACCATTACCTTCAGAGTCAGCATAACCAGTTCCACCATACTCATAGGTTCTACTTGGTACATCATTTAATTCAATTTCTTCGATTTCAGCAACACATCTAGCCATTGATCCATCTCCCATATACCAACGTAGTGGGAAACAGTAAAATCTAAATTTTTTACCATTTATCTTATCTAAGTCCCCACCAAGATTTTCTACTCCTACAATTCCATTTCCTAATAATAACTTATGGCAAGGTTCCCAAGTTCCCCAGTTACCATAATCTTCTAATTGACCGTATGTTTCCTCATAAGCATCTTTACCATGAATTCTAATGTATTCTTCCTTATCAAATTCAGCATATGCTTCTTCTCCAAAAAGTTCCTTATATTCTTCAGTTAAAGGTCTTCCTGTAGATCCTAGAAGATTCATACGAGTCATTCCATTATTTCCCATTGCTGTGTGCAGTGGATGATCTAAAGCTTGCGAATCCATAGCAACACATTTTACCTTGTGTTTTACAAACCATTTTCCAGCTTCAACACCCGTTCCCACTGAATAATGGTAGTAGGATTTAGAATCATCAAATAATCGATGCATACCAGTATTTAAACATACAACCATTCCCTTTAATTCCTCTGGTTTTATACCAACTTTTTTACAAGCAGCTTCTAAATGTTCTGGTTTAATTAATCCCCATGGTTCTATTTCTATTGGTAGACAAATACCTTCTCCTGTGTAGGCATCCACATCCATTTCATGGGTATATCTAGCACGTTTTCCATTAAATTCATACTCCATAACGTGTCTAGGCGCATCACAGTGAGTTCCTGTATGCATTGTTGCTGTAATCTTTTGTGTAAGTACACCACCCTTTGCAATAGTATGTGGATTATCAATAACCGGTTTATCAAAATATGGCCATCGCGGAATTTCCGCACTAAATGGGTGTGTTAAATCAATAAATACTTTTGACATAGTAATCTCTCCTTTTAAATATTATTAGTTTGCCCAATATCCGCCTGTTGCATCATAGTTACCACCAGTTAAAAAGTCTGAAGCTGGTGATGCTAAGAAAATAGCAAGCCCTACAAAATCATAGGGTTCTCCTAAACGTCCTATTGGTAAGCGTTTCAAAAAATTCTTATATACTTCAGAGTCTGGATCAAACATCCACTCTGTTAAATCAGAACGGAATACAGTTGGATTAATTGTGTTAACATTAATTCCATACTCGGCTGTTAAATCTCCAGCCATTGATTGTACCATTAAGTCACAAGCACCTTTAGATGCACAATAGCCTGTATAACCAGCCATTCCCATCTTAGAACGAGCACTTGATACTATAACCATCTTTCCACCATCTTCTTGTTCAGCCATTTGTTCTGCAACGGCCTTACTTACTACATAGACACTTTTTAAGTCTGCATCCATTATATATTGCCAATTTTCTACTGATTGTTCCAATATGCTCTGTGGCTTATTGTAACCATGTGCAATGGCTAATATATCTATTCTTCCAAAGGTTTTAACTGCAAATTTAATTAATTTTTCTACATCTGATGTAGATACTGGGTCCGCAACAAATGATTTTACATTGCCACCTTCTTCTTTAATTTGTTTTTCTACAGATGCTAATTTATCCTTATTTCTACCTGTAATAACAACGTCTGCACCAGCCATAGAATATGCTAGAGCTATAGCTCCACCAAGAGCCCCAGTTGCACCTGTCACTACTGCAACTTTATTTTTTATTGAGAAAAGATTCTCTACAAAGTCTTTTTGAACATTTATCATTTTTTACTTCCTTTCTGGGTAATTTATAACAACTAACATTCTAGCAGGTAAATTACTTTCATTTTTCAAATATCTTCCTTCATTAGGTTTAAAAGATATAGAATCATCCTTACGTAAAACATATTCTTTGTGATTCTTATCTTTTACAGTCATTTCTCCTTCTAGTATATAGTATACCTTTTCAAGTGGATTATCTTCATAGGCATACTCTGCTCCACCTCCAGGTAGAAATGTAGATACTCCCACCCAAAATTTTTCAGCACCAGTTTCTTCTTTGCCATGAATTTTCATAGCACACATATCAAAATGTCCAGGTGCTTCATAAGTTTTCAATTCTTCTAAAGAACGTTTAATCATTTTATACCTCCTCTTTAAATCAAGTAGTATTTTTCAACACTTTTGATTTATTATTTATTATTTTAACAGAATATTTCAATTATATAATCTAAAACTTATTTGAAATTTCTATTATTGAACTTAACTAATAAATGTATATCTTATATTTTTTCATAGCTCTAGACTAACATTTTATATATAATTTTTCGATACCTTTAATTGTGTAATAAGTTTTTTTGTATATTCTCTTTTTATTGATTCTTTCTCATCTTCACTATATCGAAAAAATCCTTCTACAGTTTTTAACCCAAGCTTACCTTCTTTAACCTTCTTCTTTAGTATAGGATTAGCTTCTCTTGAATTATCCATTACCGAAAGCAGATTATCTCCTACAATAGCCCATATATCTAGTCCTCCAAAATCTGCTATTTCTAATTGACCGGTACTACAATACCTGAAAGCAGGTCCAAATTTTAATGCCTTATCGATGTCTTCTGGTGAAGCTGCACCCATTTGTATAA
>CAYMUD010000111.1:0-5024 GCA_964393495.1 uncultured Clostridia bacterium
AATAAAAAAGGAGTTTTGAGTTGTAAATTTCAAAACTCTTTTTTTTTATATTTTTTCAATATATTATTATAAATATTATTGTATCTTTTTCAATCAAAAACTAAGGAATAATAATCTTTGTCAAGTATCTGTTCTGAATAGTAAAATTTTCTTTCTATTTTTTCAAGTGTTTTTTCTATATAGTCTTCTTCAACTTCAACGCCTTCATTTGGGATAAATTCTTCAGTAACAGAGTTGTATTTTCCCTTGTCGGTAATAAAGCTTCTATTATGAAATATTATTAAAGGGGTAGAATCCGAAAAAATGTCTCTACCAATTAGTAATCTCGAATCGTATTCTAAGCCCATCAAGTTCATAACAGTTGGAATGATATCTAAGCTAGATACAGGTTTGTCTATAGTAGTTGGTTCCATTCCTTTACTGTATATTATCAAGCTTGATTTATATATTTCGAAGTTGCTTTCCAATTCATGTCCTGCTAATTCGTCTAAATTTTCTTTATCCATTCCATAGGGGTAATGGTCGGGGCTCATAACGATGAGAGTGTTTTCTGCTACACCGTATTCTTCCAACTTTTCTAATAAATACTCCATAGCTTTATCGACTTCAATATGGGTAGCCATATAACCCTTGCCTTCTTCGCTGTAAGGTAGGTGTTCAACTAATTCTTTGTTTTTTCTTGCTATATAGTTGCCACTAAATGTGTATCTCATATGACCGCTTATTGTAAGATAATATGTATGAAATGGTTCTTCATCCATATATTCATCTGTAGTGAGCTTCATCATTTCTAAATCTGACTCCGGCCAGGTTTCTTTTACATCTAAACCATTACCTAGACCTATATATTCGTATCCTAAGTTTGGATGTGATAGATGTCTATCATAGTATGTATAGTAGTGGTTGTGATATGCCTTGGTATCATAGCCCTTTTCTCCTAATTTATTTCCCATTGTGTAGGGTAAATAATTATCCCTTGACTCATACATGCTCCAAACTCCTGGCTTTGGTAACAATCCCATTGTAGCTACATATTCACCGTCTAAAGTACTTACTCCCCATAAAGGATTATAGAAGTTAGTAAAGTTGTAGCCTTCATGCTGCATTTTATAAAGAGTTGGAGTCATTTCTTTGTCTATTGCAACTTTGTGAAAAGATTCTGCTGTTATCATTATTAAATTGTAATCTTTAAATTTACCTGTGTATTTATTCTTTTCTGATGGTTTTAAATCTTTAAAGTAATGATGCATGTTTTTGATTATTTCATTATTTTCCTTTTCTATAAGCTTGTCAAAGTCTATTTCTATCATATTGTATTCAATTTCTTTTTTTATATCAGCATTTTTATTATGTATTATTTTTTCTTCTAATCTATCAAGTATAATTTTTTCGTTGTCGGCAAATTCCGGTACTTCTTCCTCTTCTTCAAAATCAAAAGTATTGTAGTATAAGTCTAAACTCATAGTTGATAAAAGACCAAGTCTATTTACCGACATAGTAGGTTCTGATACTTGGAAAGTAATTCTTGAGGAAGAACTCATAGGTTCCCCTCTTACATCTATAGTGAAATTGATTCCCAAAATCGAAACTAATACCATACTTATAATCATTATACGACTTAACCAAACTATCTTAAAATTTTCATTATTTTTATATATTCTCCTAATATAAATTATCGACGGGACTACCATAAAGGATATCCAGTGTAAATTTACAAATATTTTATAAAATAAATCTTTAATAAATCCTATTGCTTTCAAAGCTTTAGTAGCTGAATATACAGAGTAAAAGGTCTTAAATATATCAAAATATACCATTTGAGAAGCATATAAATATGTAATAAATATTATAAAAATTATTAAAATAGTTTTTCTTCTTTTATTGAAAAATGAAGTTATTAAATAAACTAGCAAAGATACAATAAATGCCTGTGCGAATGAATAAATCAAACCTAAGTTGAAAAAATTTAATTTTGTGCTTATTCTTAAAATTATATCCATATAATATATAATTATAGAAAGAACTATTACATCTTTAATTATGTGATTATTACTTTTATTTTCTGTCATAATAAAAATCCCTTCTTAATATTTTTCCTAAAATCTTAGGTAAGTATATATTAATACAAGGGATTTTTATATTCAAGTTTATAGAGTTTTTTTTATAAAAATTTAATATACTAAATTTCTCCGTTATATAATGGAAATCTATTTGAAAGTATTTTTACTTCTTTTTTTATATTATCTAAAAGTTTTTGATTTCCTATATTTTCAGCTACTTTATTAATTAAATTTGCTATTTCTATCATTTCCATTTCTTTTGCTCCTTTAATAGTCATAGCCGTTGTACCTATTCGTACACCACTTGTTACCATTGGACTTTCAGAATCATTTGGAATCATATTTTTATTTACTGTTATTCCAACTGATTCAAGAGCTTCATCTAGAATTTTTCCTGTAATGTTTTTAGGTCTTAAATCTACCATTACAATATGATTATCCGTTCCACCTGTTACTATTCTAAAACCCAATTTATCTAATTCTTCAGCTAATTTTTTAGCATTTAAAGCTATTTGCTTCATAATTGACTTATACTCTTTGGTCATTGCTTTTTTAAAAGTATACGCTTTTGCTCCCATAATATGCAAATGCATTGAGCCTTGTACTCCCGGAAATACTGCACTGTTAATCTTCTTTGCTATTTCTTTTTTACAAAGTATAAATCCACCTCTTGCTCCTGCAAGAGTCTTGGTAGTAGTTCCAGTTACAGCATCTGCAAAAGGTACTGGTGAAGGATGAATCCCCGCTGCCACTAAACCAGCTACATGAGCCATATCAACTAAAAAATATGAATCAACACTATTTGCTATCTTGCTTATTCTTTCATAATCTATAAATCTTGGATAGGAACTTGCTCCTGCAATTATTATTTTAGGTTTATGTTTTTTTGCAAGTTTTTCAATTTCACTGTAATCAATTATTTCTGTTTGAGAGTTCACTCCATAGGAAATTGAGTTATAAATTTTACCTGAAAAATTCACATTCGAACCGTGAGTCAAATGACCTCCGTGATCTAGCTTCATACCTAGAATAGTATCTCCAGGTTTAATAAGCGCTGAATAAATACTTTGATTTGCCTGTGATCCTGAATGGGGTTGGATATTTGCATGTTCTGCTCCGAAAAGTTTTTTTGCTCTTTCTATTGCTAAAGTTTCGATTTTATCGATAACTTGATGTCCTGCATGATATCTTTTTCCTGGAAATCCTTCCATAGTTTTATTTGTAAGTATACTACCCTGGATTTCCATAATTTCAAGGGGTACAAAACTTTCTGAGGCAATCATCTCTATTCCGTTCTTCTGTCTATCAAATTCTTCATTTATCATATTATAAAGTTCAACATCAGATTTCTTTAATTTTTCAAGCATCTAATCCTCCTACTTAATATTACTAATTTTCAATAAGTCTTGAATTTTTATCTAAGAATTTAAGGTATTCTTCTTTTGTCATTGCCGGCTTGAAATTTCCTATAATTTCATTTGCTTTTTTAGCACCATCAAATAGTAAGTCTACTACAGTAAGGGCCATTATTTTTGCCGGTAAAATATATGCAGTTTCAGGGTCAGTAATTTCAAAATTTCTAGTATGTAAATTACCCTGTACTCCTCCAATAAATGGATGAATAGATGGCATAAGATGTAAAACATCACCAAAATCTGTAGAACCACCAAATTCTCCACCTTCATTAATTTGATCTTCTGTAACTAAAGTAAGAGCATTTTCTTTAAATACATTATCCATATCATTATTATTTAAAAGGGGTAAATATCCAGGTATTTCTGTAATTTTGACCTTTGCTCCTACTGCATCTGCTCCTGCTTTTAATGCTCTATTTACTTTTTTATTAGCATCTTCTATTCCTTCTATTGTTCTTCCTCTTACATAGGTCTCCATGTGAACATCTGCAGGCACTACATTTACTAAATCTCCACCTTTTGTGATAATAGGATGAACTCTAATATGATCTCCATCTAAAAAGGTTTCTCTGTTTGCATGAATATTGTTCATAGCAAGCATTGCTGCATTAAGAGCATTAATTCCTTCTTCAGGGGCACTACCTGCATGAGCTTCCTGTCCTAAAAATTGAACCTTTTTACCTACAAATCCATTTCCTTTTGAACCTATTACTACTTTTTTATCTTCTGGAAGATTTAAGGAGTGAATCATCATAGACATATCTACATCATCTAAATATCCTTTAAGTATTAATTCCTGCTTTCCTCCAAAATATGTCATCTTTCCGTCTTCTTTTATTTTTGATCTATATTCAAGCTCTACATACTCCTCTGCTGGAACCCCTATGAAGTCTACCTTACCATCTAATTCTTTCATTACATCTGATGATATTAGACCTATAGCTACTCCCAGCATAGCTGCAGTTTGTATGTTATGACCACAGGCATGTACTGCCCCTGTTTCTTTGTTTGCTTTTTCATGTTCATAGCAAATTACAGAATCAAGTTCTCCCATTACAGCTATAGTAGGTCCATCTTTGTCTTCATTTGCTTTTGCTCTAACTCCTGTTACGGCAATATCTTTTTCTACTGTTAATCCTAATTTTTCAAGTTCTGATTTGATTAGTTTTGTTGTTTCAAATTCCTTGTAACCAAGTTCAGGATTTTCAAATATCTTTTCTCCTGTGGTAATTATTGTTTCTCTGTTTTTATCTATTGCTTCAAGTACTTTTTGTTTGAGTTCTTGTTTGTTCATTTTAATCTCTCCTTTAAATTAAGTGTTGAAAAATGGGCAACCAAAGAGATTGCCCATTAAGTTATTATGCTTAAATAATTCCTTGAATTGATAAAACAATCTGTGCTACTATCGCTGAACCGAAAAATGTACCTACGAATGCAGCAAATGCTACTATTACAATTCTCCAACTTAATTTTTTTAGCACTCCCAATTTACTCCCTACTGATAAACCTGCAAAAGCAAGTATAGGTGTTGTAGTACCTAGAAACTGTA
>CAYMUD010000112.1:0-4920 GCA_964393495.1 uncultured Clostridia bacterium
TCAAATTTACTCTCTTCTGTCAATGGTTATTTTTTATTTCTTTTATGTATTTTTAGCCATAGTTCATCAGTACTGTAGTCTAATGCCCATATTGCAATACCTTTAAGGTTATAATCTTTTGCTAAGTCTATTCTGTATTCTAATGATAAGTCATCTTCTATCCAAATTTTATATGTAGTGTTTCCAATTTTCTTTTCTCCGTAGTTCTGTTTAGCTTTATTATCAAAGATTATTGGTATATTATTATCTTCAACAAAACTTTGAGCCGACTTCACCCTTAATGCAGTTGTATCGTAGTAAGTTCCATCTTCAGTTTCTATTATTTCCCATAATCTTGTATAGAAAGGCACTCCCAGTATAATACTGTTTGATTGTGTGATTTCTTTTAATTCGATTACAGCATTTTCTACCCAGGGTAGGGATGCTATGGGTCCTATACCTTGTTCAGGACTTGTAGTTGCATCATATGCCATAAGCGCTAAATAATCTGAATACTTTCCAATTTCTTCTCTATCATATATTAATGACCAGTTCTGGCTCTTAGATACTGCTGTTACATCTACTGAAAAAACCAAATTGTTTTTAAGAGCTTCTATATAAAGTTCTTTTATAAAAGCTGTCAAATAGTCTTTATCTTCATAGTGAAGATTTTCAAAGTCTAAATTTATACCGTCGTAATTATATTTTTTCGATATTTCTACAATTTTTTCAACAGTTTGTTTTCTTCTGATTCTGTCCCTTAGGTAGTATGAAGTCAAGTCTCTATCAAATGAGTTGCTGAATACACCCCATACAAATACATTTCTGTTTTTATAGTAATTATAGTATTCCTCTAGATACCAGTCGGTAAAAAATTCCTCTTTATCTAAACTGTGCCAAGTGGGTGCTATTACATCTAAGCTACTATAGTAGACATAGTTAGCAATGGTGTCTGCTTTCCTATTGAATAAATCCCAAGCTACTATTTTGTTTTCATTAGTGTTTATACTGTTTATGTTTTTTGTTGTTTGATTAGATATAGTTTTTATTTCTTCTAAATAAACATAGCCCAGATTGTTTTCTAGTCTAGCTAATGCCCACTGATTGTCTAAGTTATATATTTTAATTTTTTGGTTTTCTTCTATTTTTTTAATAATTCCAGAAGTTACGTATTTATCTTCTCTTATTTTCGAACTGTCTATTGTCTTCCCTAAATTGTAAATTGAATCGGCAAATATGTATTCGCCTTTTTCATATATTTCTATATTATAATTGGTTTTCGACTTTATATAGTTTAAATTTATATAAATTTTTTCATTTTCTCTTATATATGTATTTGATTCTATATTGTAATTTATTTCATATAAAGAATTTTTGTAAAATATTTGAATATATCCGCTGTCTGTATCATTAAAGGAGTCTATTATATTTGTATCAGATAAAAGTTCATAATCTATAAAGTAATTATCCCTTTCAACTAGAACATAGTCGTCTTTTAGGAGTTTTTCTCCATTTAAATAAAATCCTCCGACCATATCTGCGGACTGATTGGTTACAAAAGCCATTACTCCTATTAAGATAACTAATAGAATTAGGGCGAATATAATTATTCTTTTTATCTTCATATACTAATCCTTTATTTTAATTTTTTGATTTGATCTTTCAGCGTTAATGCTACTTCATTTTCCGGTTCAATACTAAGTGCTTTTTCTACATCTATTTCTGCTGCTTTTATATCTTTTAAGTAAACATTGGATGCAGCCCTGTTCGTGTATAGCTCATGGCTATTCGGATTTGTTTTTATTCCTTCATCTAAATATTTCTTTGCTTCTTGATAGTTACCAGTGCTAATCTCACACACTGCCAGTTCATTAACAGCTTCTACTTGAGCTGAATTTAATTCTATTACATTTTTAAAATATTTTTTTGCAATTTCATATTCTTGTTTTTGTCTAAAGGCTACTCCTATTATAAAAAATAGCTTCCACCACTTTGGAAATATATCTAAAAGTGGTAGTAGTTTATCTAATCCTTTTTCTACATATCCCTTTAAAACCAACTTATATCCTTCTTCGAATTGCAAAAAGTAGTCTAGTTCTTCTAATTGGTCTCTGATTTCTTGTTTTCTAACGTCATTTTCATCATATTCTATAAACTTATCCCAGTAAGCCTTTGCATTAAGATACTGATTAATATGTCTGTAGTAGTATCCTAATTTATAATATGCTAAGGAAAATTCAGGGTTTTTGTCTAATGCTTTATTGTAATAAAATACGGCTTTTTCCATATAAGCTTCTGCTGTATGTGGTTCGTTGTTTTCGAAGAGTTTAGTCCCTTTCATCTCAAGTACATTACCGTAGATAAAATATTTCTTATGGTCTATCTCTCCAATATTCATTAGGGCATTAGAAAAGACTATTTTTTTATCAACTGATATATCTTCTCTATTTGTTAGTTTTATTAGATAGGCTTCAGGTTTAATTCCTGATTTTTCTAAAAGATTTAAGTACTTGTCTTTGTATTTGAATTTTGGGTCTACTCCTATTATAAAAAGCATACCTTGAATTATATTTTTATTCTTAAAGCCTTTGAAGTCCTCTTCTTTTTTTATATTATCTATAACTTCATCTATGAATATGGGAAAGGATGTCGCCTCTTTTAGGGATATATCCTCTTTATTTATATTAATTTTTGTGCCTGCTTTTATTTCTATAAATGAAACTTCGTCTTTCATTTTCTCTAATATTTCCTCTATTTTTTCGTCTATATTCAAATTAATCATCCTTTCTTATACTATTATTTCTTCTTTAATCTGACATATGGAAAAGTTTCCTTCTTCATATATGAATAGAGTAGGTTTTTCCTCTATATCAACTATCCTAAATTCATTTATTATTCTCTTGTTATACTTTTTATAAATTTTTTCGAAGTATTTATTTATAAAGAATTCATCTTTGCTTATTTTTCTTTTATATTTTTTATATTTTTCTTCTCTATTTTTATCTAAATATGATGGTAGTTCTAAGTTTTTATTATTTCCTACATAATCCAATACCATTTTATCTTTTAGTGTTTCATCTGTATATCCTTTGTTATCAGCAAAATAAAATAAAATATCGTATAGTTTTTTTCTTTTATGATATTTACTAAAATAGTCTTTCTTTTGCCAATAATTAGACATATCTAGGTAAAAGTCGTAAGGTTTTTCATAATATTTTTTTAGTATATAGTTTACTGTATTTGAAAAGTACCCCTCACTATAGTATTTATTCAATATAGTATCGATTTTTTTAAGGTTTTGAATTTCTTCAGCTTTAATATCTTTTGTTTTTATAATTTCGTAAGGTGTAAAAGAACTATATGCCAATCCGTTTATTTCTTTTCTTTTATGGACAGGTGTTCCTTTTAGTACTTTTAAAAATCCCAATTGAAGTTTTTCAGCTCCTAAGTCGTAGGCTTCGTTAAAAGAACTTATGAAGGATTTATAATCCTCTTTAGGTAATCCTGCTATCAAATCTATGTGAAGATGAATGTTTTTAGTTTTATTTAATTCTTTAACTACAAATTTTATGTTTTCTAAATCCATTTTTCTTTGTATTTCCTTTAAAGTATATTCATTGGTACTTTGAAGGCCTATTTCAAATTGAAATATACTTTTAGGTAATGTTTTTAAAAATTCCAAAAATTCTAAGTTAATTATATCTGCTGTGATTTCATAGTGAACTTTAATTGCTATATTTTTAGATACTATATATTCCATTATTGCTTTTGATCTTTTCCAGTCGTAATTAAAGGTTCTATCTACAAATTTTATGATTAGAGGTTTCAGTTCATATATTTTATCTAAATCTTTTTTTATTCTTTCTATAGGCAGTGCTCTTATACCTGTGTCCCTTGAAGATAAACAAAATCCACAGCTAAAGGGACATCCTCTTGTAGTTTCATAATAAATGTACTTATTTTTAAAAAAATCTTTTTTATTTTCTCTTGAGTATTCTGTTTCGTATGGAAATGGTATGTTTTTTAAATTGTGGATTTTATTTATTCCTGGAGTTTCAAATGTTTTTCCATTTTGTCTATACATTATGCCTTTTATGTCTTCTAAATTTTTATTATTTTCAATAGCATTTATTAGTGAGGGAAGCACCTCTTCTCCCTCTCCTTTTATAATATAATCCACGTAGGAATATCTATTTAAATATTCTTTTTTATTGTAAGTTACTTCAGGTCCTCCAAATATTGTTGTGATTTCTTTTTTAGACTTTTTTATTACTTCACATATTTTTTCCGTCTCATTTATGTTCCATATATAGGTAGAAAAGCAAACATATTTGTATTCGCTGTAATCAACGTCTCCTATTATATAGTCGACTTCATTGTTTATAGTATATTCTTTGAGGTCTACCTTGAAGCCTTTTTTCAATAGTGATTCTCTCATATATCTTAATGCTAAGTTTGTGTGGGTATATCTACTGTTTATCCCCACTAATAGTATTTTCATATTTTCACCTTATTGTTTTCTAAATTTAAAAAAGCCGTATTTTGTTTTTATGTAAAAATGTAATTTGTCGTTTTTTACAATCAAACTTTTACCAAGAAGGTAGTGTTCAAAAGTATTGCCTTGGTATATTTTGAACTTCTTGTTAGCTTTTTTGATATTTATCTTTTCTAAATTGATGCTTCCTCTTTTTACACTGGTTAGAAATTGAGAGAAGTTATCTATTAGTTTAAAATATTTATCTTTTTTTATAGTGTTTTCTATATTGTCATTGATGTCTAAAATTTCTATCTTTTTGTCAGATGTATTATCGATTTCTCCTAAAAACTTTATTCTCTCTTTTTCAAAGTTTAATATATAGGCTTTATCCATAAAATCGTATTTATCAGAGTAATTTTTTATAGAAAATCTTATTATATATTCTTTAACTAATCCTTTATCTA
>CAYMUD010000113.1:0-4819 GCA_964393495.1 uncultured Clostridia bacterium
TATTGAAGAAAGAGATCCAGAATTTGTACTTCAGGCCATGGGTAGAAAAACTACTATGCCAGGGGTAAAGGGGTATTATCCTGCCTTTGATATTACACCTCCATCAATGGTTAATGGAGTTGTAACGGATAAAGGAATTTTTTCATCATATGATTTGAAAAGTTATTTATAGTATTTAGCTTTGTAACCAAGCTTTTATAATCAAAAAATCGTTGACAGATAAGTCTATAGGATGTATAATCGTAAACAAGTTATAAATATTGAGCTGTGAGGGAGAGAAAAATATTCTGAAACTGGTTGAAGAGAGCTGATGGTTGGTGTGAATCAGTACCTAAGGAATATACAATGATCACTCCTGAGCTTCCAATTCGAAATGTAGTAGAAGAGGACGGGTGCTTACGATATAAAGCTAGGGTTCAAAGAATTTAATTCTTTCGATCTGAATAAGGCGATTTTTTATTATCGCAAACTAGGGTGGTACCGCGAAAGACCTTTCGTCCCTATATATATCTTTAAGATGTATATAGAGATGAAGGGTTTTTTTATATTTAAATATGTTAGAAAGGATAAGAAATGAGTTATAAAAAGGATATAAACATCAAAGAAAATTCAAAGAAAATATCAGAGGAATTAATTAAGAGAGTTGGAAAACTTTCAACTTCACTTATCAGCGACGGTATGAAGAGTTCAAGGACTATGAAATACCAAGTAAAGCCGATAAAAGGAGGTATGAAGGTCCTGGGTACAGCAATAACAGTGAAAGTTGAACCGGGAGATAATCTTTATCTCCATAAGGCTATATATAAAGCTGAAAAAGGATATATATTAGTAATGGATAACGGTGAAAATGAAGATGCTGCAGTATGGGGTGAAATGATGAGTAGAAGCTCTTTAGCTGTAGGATTATCAGGAGTAGTATTAGAAGGTTTTGTAAGAGATTTGTCGGATATTAAAGATTTGGGCTTGCCAATATTTGCAGCAGGAGCTTTGCCAAAAGGACCTACAGTAGAAGGCCCTGGTAGTATTAATACAAATATCAAATGTGGTGGAGTAGAGGTAAAACCAGGAGATTTGATATTTGGTGATGATGATGGTGTAGTAGTAGTATCTCCAGAAGAATTAGAAGAAGTTGTAAAAAAAGCAGAGGCTAAGCTAGGGAGAGAAGGAGTTAGAATAAAAGAATTAGATGAAGGAAAATTGGTCCCTGATTGGGTCAATGAAAAATAAATTTTACAGGAGGGAAAAATGCAGGATAAAAAAACTATTGTATTAGGTGTTATAGGATCTGATTGTCATGCTGTTGGGAATAAGATATTGGACCATGCTTTAACAGAGGCAGGCTTTAATGTAGTTAATATAGGTGTTATGTCACCTCAGGAAGACTTTATAAACGCAGCTATAGAAACAAATGCTCAAGTTATTATGGTATCTTCCCTTTATGGTCATGGAGAGATAGATTGTAGAGGAATGAAGGATAAATGTCTTGAGGCAGGTCTTGATGATGTTCTTTTATACGTAGGAGGCAATATAGTGGTAGGAAAACAGGAATGGAAGGATGTAAGATATAGATTTAATTTAATGGGTTTTGATAGGATTTACCCTCCTGGAACTTCTGTAGAAAGAGCTGTAGAAGACTTAAGAGCAGATTTGTTTAAGGAACATAAGGCAGCGGTCTAAAAAATGGATGCATTCTTATTTATAGACTTTGGCAGCACATTTACAAAACTTACACTTGTAGATCAAGAAAATTACAAAATTATAGCTACTGAAAAGTCTTATACCACTGTACAAAGCAACGTATATGAAGGATATGAAAAAGCTCTTTCTAATATTTATAAAAAAACAGAAATGGATTTTAATATTACAAAAAAACTTGCCTGTTCATCGGCCGCAGGAGGCCTTAAGATAATAGCAATAGGACTAGTACCGGAACTCACAGCAGAGTCGGCAAAGAGAGCAGCTCTTGGAGCTGGAGCTAAGGTTATAAAAACCTATAGTTTTCAGCTAAATGACAGTGAGATGAAAGAAATAAAAAATTCTAATGCTAATATTGTACTTCTTGCTGGAGGTACTGATGGAGGAAATAGTAAAACTATAATACATAATGCAAGATTAATAGCTAAACATAATCTTAAAATCCCTGTAGTTGTAGGTGGAAATAAAAGTTGTATAGATGATATAAAGGAAATATTTGGAGATGATATAGACTATTACATAACTCAAAATGTAATGCCTAAATTAAATACAATAAATATAGATCCTGCAAGAGAAGTCATTAGAAAAATATTTATGGATAATATAACTCAAGTACCGGGAATGGAAAAGGTAGAAAAAAATATTTCTCAGGTTGTAATGCCTACCCCGGCTGCAGTATTAAAAGCCGCTGAGCTTTTATCGGAAGGTACTGAAAAGGAGAAAGGACTGGGAGATCTAATAGTAGTTGATATAGGTGGAGCGACTACAGACGTTCATTCAGCAGCTAAAGGATATCCAACAAAATCTTCGGTAGTGCTAAAAGGACTTAAGGAACCTTTTATGAAAAGGACAGTGGAAGGGGATTTGGGACTTAGATATTCAGCAAAATCTCTCTACGAGGGTTCAGGAGGGTTTTTATTAGATAAATATTTAGAAAAGACTGATTATAATTTATCCAAGGAAATTAACTTGAGACATAACAATGTGGATATAGTTCCAAATAATCAAAGGGATAGATACTTTGATGAAGCTGTGGCAAAGGTATGTGTGGATTTATCTATGGAAAGACATTCAGGTAAGATAGAGTCTCAATATACACCGAATGGTATGATGTTTTACCAGGAAGGTAAAGATTTACAAAATATTTCCTATATACTTGGTACAGGTGGAGTACTTGTAAATAGTGAAAATCCTAAGGATGTTTTAGAAGTAGGTCTGTATAAAGAAGAAAATTCTATGTCTCTTAAACCTAGAAATCCTAAATTTTTATTAGATAAAGAATATATTTTATCAGCAATGGGATTACTGTCTATGATTGATGGTGATCAAGCATTAAGAATATTGAAGGAACATATAGTTGAAATATAGGAGCGTAAAATGAAGCTTAAGAATAAAAAGTTATCAGAAGATGAATTTTTCAATTTAAGAAAAGAAGTTCTTTCTCAGTGGCCTACAGGAAGTGAAGTAGACTTAAATGAAGCCGTTGATTATCTAAAAAAGGTCCCTGAAGAAATGAACTTTGCAAAAAAAATGAGAAAAGCTAAGGAAGAGGGAATAACCTTAGCTCAGCCTAGAGCTGGAGTAGGGCTAATAGATAAACATATAGAACTTATGAACTATTTGTCTGAAGAAGGTGGGGCAGATCTCTTGCCTTGTACAATAGATTCTTATACAAGGCAAAATAGATATAAAGAATGCGAGATAGGAATAGAAGATTCAATTAAAGAAAATAGATCTTTATTAAACGGCTTTCCTGCTGTCAATCATGGAGTGAAAGGTTGTAGACAGGTATATGAAGGAGTAAATAAACCTCTACAAGCAAGACATGGTACACCAGATTCAAGACTATTATCGGAAATAATTCATGCCTCAGGATGGACTTCAAATGAAGGCGGAGGTATAAGCTATAATATTCCTTATGCTAAAAATGTATCTATAGAAAAAACCTTATATGATTGGCAGTATTGTGATAGATTGGCAGGGTTTTATGAAGAACAAGGAATAGAGATAAACAGAGAGCCTTTTGGTCCCCTTACAGGGACTTTGGTACCCCCTTCTACGTCTAACGCCGTTGCAATAATAGAAGGACTCCTGGCAGCAGAACAAGGAGTTAAAAGCATAACTCTAGGCTATGGACAGGGAGGAAATCTGATACAAGATGTAGCTGCAATTAAAGCATTGGAAGAGCAATTTGAAATTTATTTAGAAAAATTTGGATTTAATGATTGTTATGTAACTACAGTATTTCACCAATGGATGGGAGGTTTTCCTGAAGATGAAGCTAAAGCCTTTGGTGTAATTTCAATGGGATCTATAGCTGCTGCTTTAGCAGGAGCTACAAAAGTTATAGTAAAGACTCCACATGAGGCCCACGGAATACCCAGCAAAGAAGCAAATGCGGCTGGAATAAGAAATACCAAAATGAACTTGAGTATATATGAAGGTCAGAAGATGCCTATGAGCAGAGAGCTTCAAGAAGAAATCGAGATTATAAAATCAGAAACTGATTGTATTATAAAAAAGATACTAGAGCTAGGACATGGTGATTTAGCCCTTGGGACTGTAAAAGGAATAGAAATGGGTATTATAGATGTACCTTTTGGACCTTCTAAATTTAATCTAGGAAAGATGATGCCTGCAAGAGATAACCAAGGAGCAATAAGATATCTTCTTACAGGGAACTTGCCTTTCACAAAAGAGATTTTAGATTTAAATAGAAGAAAACTAGAAGAAAGAGGAAAATTTGAAAATAGAAAAGTAGACTTCAAAATGACTATAGATGATGTTTATGCTGTGAGTAGAGGTAAGCTTATTGGGCGTAGGTAGAACTGCAGATTCCTGCAGTTTTTTTATTTTAAATGGATAATATTTAATTAAATATTGATAAAAATTAAAGATTACTTTAAGATAAGTAGTGTATAATTATTTTTAGAATTCGAGGTATACTATGTTTGGATATGTAGCAGCAAATAGAGAAAAACTGAATAAAGAACAGGAAATGTACTATAAGGCTTGTTATTGTGGTCTATGTAGAACTTTAGGCAAAGAACATGGAGCTAAAAGTAGGATTACTTTAAATTATGATATGACTTTTCTTGTACTTGTACTGTCGTCGGTATATAAT
>CAYMUD010000114.1:0-1806 GCA_964393495.1 uncultured Clostridia bacterium
AATTTGCGGCAATAATCAATAATAATTTCGGCTATTATTTAAAAGACGAAAAAAAATTTTCGGACGTTGAAGAGGGAAAATACTTAGGAGGAAAATTGTTATGAAAAAGAATATAAGCGTATTTATCTTAATAATAGTATTACTTGTGTCAACGATTCCGCAGCTTTCTTATGCAGAAAATCAGGAAATCACAGGTTTGAGAGTAGGTGATTATACTGCGGTCAGTGATGAAACACAAACAAGAGTCAATGCTGATCCTGGTAATGAGGGTACTTTTTATTATGTGGTTTTGCCCTATGATGGAACCACGCCACCAACTACACCAACTGGTATTCAAATAAAAGGTGGTTTAAATGCGAGCGGATCCGTAGTAGCCGAAGACTTAAAGGGTCAAATTATTGCGGAGTGGGCTGATAAGTCTGATTCAAATGGTTCAGCCTTGGATGTTGTTTTAGAATGGGAAGCGCATTACAAAGTTTTTGCAGTAATCCAAGATGATAGTTCAAACTATACTAGTGTAGCCGAGTTAGATTTCACAGTACCTTCAAGACCAGATACTAGTGGACCTGTGATTACAAGTGTTACATATAATGATACGGTATTATCGGATGTAGAAACAGATGATTTACCTATTGATGGCAATATTGTCATTACATTTGATGAACCCATAAGGAATATTGATGATTCAGAGATTACAGATAGTAATATTTCCAGTATTGTTACAGTCACTGAGTTGGCTTTAGGTGTAGATACTAAGGGAGATACTGTTCCTTATGTTCCAACAATTAATATGGATAAAACAATTATTACTATCGATCCAGATTCGAATTTATGGTTTGATCAAAGATACATCGTTGAAGTTGCTGACGTAGAAGATGAACACGACAATGTTATTCTTCTAAATGGTGAAAATAGGAGTACAAAATTCAATACGATTAATGATGAAAGTGATAGTATTGCACCGAGTTTAGTTAGTAATTCGCCTTCAGATGGTAAAGCAGATGTTGCTTTAGATAGTAATCTTACTATAACTTTTGAAGAGCCAGTATTTGCTGGACCAACTTATGATCTGGGGTACATTTCCATAAGCAACGAAGGAGATGATTATATTCAAATTGCTGCTAATGATCCAGCTATTACCGGGTGGGGGACCACCACAATCACCATCAATCCACCACGCAATTTGAAACCCAATACAACTTATAGCATGTATGCTACAAATGGAAACGATGGTGTATTCTGTAGAGACGCCAGCAATAATAGTTGCACAAATAGTCTAGATTCATGGAATTTCACAACTCAAGATGGCGCATATATGGTCTGGCAGAACGATCCTTATTTTCTGGAATCAGATAATAATGATGGAAGTATAAGTGATGTTCAAGAAGTGACAGCAATTCTAACGGATGGTACTTTTGAATCTTCATTGACTACTAGCGATTATATAGTTTCAAATGTTCCAGTTGGTCTTACGGCAAGCTTAGTTAGGACATCAGATACTGCAATTGAATTAGTACTAAGCGGTCAAGCAACGAATCATGGT
This sequence comes from uncultured Clostridia bacterium, assembly GCA_964393495.1. Lineage (GTDB taxonomy): Bacteria > Bacillota > Clostridia > Tissierellales > Dethiosulfatibacteraceae > UBA8670. The sequence goes on from CAYMUD010000114.1 coordinate 1,544, forward strand.
ACAGGTGATAATGTTGATAATATTTCAATTGAAATACTATCATCTGCTTTATCAACTTCTGAACCTATAGGAAATAATGTTAAAAGTGATATTGAAATCAGATACAGTAATCCTGTCACTCTCTATATAGATAAAGTCGACTTTGTCGAAACAGCTGCTAATAATGGAGAAGTACAGGACGTAAGAACTTCTTCGGAGCCTATTTATGTAGGTATTAGTAGTAATAGCGGTGAGTTTATTGATACAGTTTTGAAAAATCAAGT
>CAYMUD010000114.1:1906-4779 GCA_964393495.1 uncultured Clostridia bacterium
AAGGAGCAACAGCGACAAATTCAGCTGATACTGGAGTAGTAACAGCAGTGTTCCCTGCAACAGGTGAAGAACCGGATACGGTCATTACCCAATCAGCAATAGCAGGTGTTACAGCACCAGTGGCGGGCGAGACACCAGTGAGCGCTGTAACTGAAACTGACCAATACACAGGAACTGTGACATGGAGTGAAAGCCCAGATACCTTTGGATATGGTACAGTTTACACAGCGACAATTACTTTGACAGCAAAAGACGGTTATACCCTGACAGGAGTAGATGCAGACTTCTTCACAGTAGAAGGAGCAACAGCGACAAATTCAGCTGATACTGGAGTAGTAACAGCAGTGTTCCCAGTGACTCAAGAAGCTGTATATGAATCCACAGCTACATTGGCAAACACTACAAAATCAGTTGCATATGGAACAACTGAAGCGAATGCGATAGCTGCTCTAGATACAACAGTTGGTGTAGTTGGCAGCTCTTCTGAAAATGGTACAGCAACTATTTCATGGACAATAGCAAGCTATAGTGCAACAACACCGGGAGATTATACAGCGACAGGAGTGCTTACTCTTCCGACAGGATGGACAGGAAGTGCAGATGATGTAACGGCAACCGTAACAGTACAAGCGGCTCCATCAAGCAGCGGGAGCTCTAGTAGCAGTGTGCCTGATGCTGAAACAGAAGATGAAGTAGTCAATGACAGTACAGACGGAGATACGACAATAACAAGTACTACGATAGATAGTGAGACAGATTCATCAACAGGCTCAACTGTTGCTGAAATAAGTTCAGAGATTACTACAGAGCTAGTTGAAAAAGCAATATCTGTCGAAGAAGTAGGAAAAAAATCAGTGGTAGAGATAATTGTTGAATCAAGTGAAGCGACAGTCAAAACTGAAATTAGTATTTCGAAAGATGATTTTGATCAAATTAGTAGCAAGACAGATGCCAGTGTGCTTTTGCAATCAGATGTTGCATCAATAGAATTTGATAGTGCAGCAGTTGAAACAATCAGTGAAGCAACAGGGACTGGTGACGTTAGTATTAAAATGGAAAAGGTGGAAGCATCAGCTTTAGATGATGCAATAAAACAAGTTGTTGCCGATAGACCAGTGTATGACTTTTCAGTAAATGTGGGAGATGAATCAGTTTCTGATTTTGCAGGAGGTAAAGCTAATATAGCTGTTCCATATACTTTGCAAGAAGGGGAGAAACCAGAGGCGGTCGTAATCTACTTTGTTAATGATGACGGTAGCTTAACCACAATTTCCGGGAAATACAATGTAGAGACGGGGAAAGTTGAATTTGAGTTAGAGCATTTTTCAAAATATCTCATTGGGTATAATGAAGTGCAATTTGAAGATGTTCATGAAGGAGATTGGTACTTCAATGCAGTTAACTTCATTTCAGCTCGTCAAATTACTATTGGAATAGGTGAAAATAAATTCGCACCGATGGATACCTTGAGTAGAGCTCAATTTTTAGTGATGATTATGAGAGCATATGGAATAGAAGCAGATGAGGTCATAGCGAGTAATTTTTCCGATGCTGGCGATACTTACTATTCAGGATATCTTGCGGCGGCTAAACGACTTGGTATTTCATATGGTATTGGAGACAATATGTTTGGTCCAGAATTAAGCATTTCAAGGCAAGATATGTTTACTTTATATTATCGAACGATGGTAATACTAGACAATTTCGTAGCAAATAGTGAAGCTGCAAGTTTAGAAAACTTTGGAGATTTTGATCAAGTTTCAGATTATGCAGTTGAGTCCATAGAAAAACTTTTTTCCGAAGGGATTATCTCCGGAATGGATGGTAATCTTGCACCGCTAAACTATTCAACAAGAGCTCAGATAGCACAGATGATTTATAATCAACTGAAATAACTCATTAGATCAGCTCGTACAAATTGAATAGTTGAAGAACAAGAATGACGCAAAGCAAATCTAATCATGGCGGTCTAGAGGAAACTTTAGGCCGCCTTTAGTTGTAAAGTAAGCTCCAGGTTTTCTGCAGTGTGTAACAAAAAGTCAGAGATTATGGCCATCCACGCGGGACTTGACTATAAGAAAGTCTATTTATAGTTATATATGCGGAAATGCTAATGTATTAAGCCTGGAGAGTATACTGAAATTTGTACCTTTAGAGATGATACTAGAGGCTCTATTTGCTAGAATGCTTGGGGTAGAACTGAAAGTAAAAAAAGAAAAAAAGTCTGTGACTTTTGATTTGCAGGACCTTGTCCCCTTCAAAAACTAATCAGAACAAGGATAAGGGGTAAAATTAGAGGTTTTAGAATAAATTAAGCAAAAAAACGAGTTTTAAATTACTAGAAACACATTGGATAATCACGTCTGTTTCAATTCAGGAGTTTTAGACATGACAAAAAGACCTGTTGTAAATAGATCTTCAGAAAGTATATACAAGTAGAAGAAAAAGCTGAAGACTCTATTATTCAAATAGATGATACATCTGAAATGTCAAATTTAACTGCAAACACCCAAGTAACTTAATATAGTATCAGTAGCAGCAATAGGAACTTCTGATTATATGTATGCAGGGGTTAAGAACGAAACAAGTTTAAGTGGAATTACAGAATTAAATGTGACATATGACCAGGCAACGGATAAATTTACCTTAAGTGCTTCTAAATCAGGTAGTGAAGTAGAGGTTGATTCGATACTTACATTATTCTTCAAGGATGTAAGCACAGGAGCGGTTGGATCCACCATATACGTTACATCAGATTCAAGTGTTGATGTAGTAAATACAGATGTAGATATAACTATCGGAGCAGTAGAATATTAAAAATTTAAATTAAATTAGAATTTGAAGGACGCAGTTTAAAGCTGTGTCCTTTTTAT
>CAYMUD010000115.1:0-4777 GCA_964393495.1 uncultured Clostridia bacterium
GCTTTATTTACAATGTTAATTCCTTTTGATAAATGTTTTTGGCTAATTGATAGTTTCATAAACAACCTCCGTTATTTGTTATATTATTATATATTATTTATATTTAAATAGTAATAGTAGTAAGTGCTGTTAATTTGTTGATAAGACCTAAATCACTTTATTTAGAGTATTTACATAGATTAATACAATGTTAATAGATAAATAATAAATAAATCTATTAAATATTCACAACAGGCAATACACATAGTTATTAACTTTTTGTGTTAATAACTACATTAGTTCTGATTCTATTTCGTCTACTTTCTTTTGAAGATCTAAATCGGTATCTAACAATCCTTCTATTTTATTATAAGCATGTAAAACTGTAGAGTGATCTCTACCACCAAAGCCTTCTCCTATTTTAGGTAGGGAATGATCAGTATGTTTTCTTGATAAATACATACCTATCTGTCTAGGAAAAGAAATACGCTGAGGTTTCTTTTTGGAGTTTATCTCATCAAGGGTCAAGTTAAAATATGTTGCTATTACTTTTTTTATGTCATCTATTGTTATTTCTTTATTGTCTTCGGATATAAGATGCTTAAGTGCTTCTTCTGCTAATGAAAGATCTACACTTTTATTAGTTAATGAAGAATAAGCATATAGTCTAATTAGTGCACCCTCTAGTTTTCTTATATTTGATTGTATATTAGCAGCTATATATTCCATAACCTCATCTTTTACTTCGTAGTTTTCTTGTTCTGCTTTTTTTCTTAGTATAGCTATTCTTGTTTCAAGGTCTGGTGCTTGTATATCTGCAGTTAGTCCCCATTCAAATCTAGATCTAAGTCTGTCTTCTAAAGTTGGTATTTCTTTAGGAGGTCTGTCACTAGAAATTATAATCTGTTTATTTGCAGAATGAAGTGTATTAAAGGTATGAAAAAATTCTTCTTGAGTTCTTTCTTTTCCTGCAATAAATTGAATATCATCTACAAGTAGTACATCTATTTTTCTATATTTATTTCTAAACTCATCATTTTTATCATCTTTAATAGAGTTTATCAAATCATTAGTAAATTTCTCAGATGTAACATATAAAATTTTAGCATTTGCATTATTTGATACAATATAATGACCTATGGCATGCATTAGGTGGGTTTTACCTAATCCAACTCCACCATATAAAAACAAAGGATTATATGCAGAAGATGGTGATTCTGCTACAGCTAAAGATGCTGCATGAGCAAATCTATTACTATTACCTATTATAAAGGTATCAAATTTATATTTAGGATTTAAGAAAGATTTTATAGAGTGATTATATTTTTTTTCTTTTTTTTCAGTTTGAAATTTTTTAGGTTGGGTATTTCTTTCATTTTCCTCTATATCTTCTCCAGGTATTAATATTTTTACTTCTACTTCTTTTTCTAATATATGATTAAAGGAATTTTGAAGTAATTTATTGTACCTTCTTGTGATCATGTTTCTTAAAAATTCTTCTGGTGCTTGAAGATACACCGTATTTCCATCTAAATTTAATGGTTTAATTGGTTTAAACCATGTGGTATATGAGACGTTGTTTAGGTCTTCTTTAATTATGTCTAAAACCTCATCCCAAATTTTTTCTAAATTGTTATCAATGTTCATATAAAACCTCCACAAAATAATAAAAATGTTGATAATATTTCTTTTTAAACAAAAAAAGCTATCTATATTCAAGTTGTTAATAACTTTAATAACACAATAATGATTTAAATCATAGTAACATGATATAATTATAAAAAAATAATCAACAAAATTTAAAGAAATGGATAAAAACGCAAAGTTATCCACAGCCATACTAATATTACCAAAAATTATCCACAATATCAATAAAATATATGATTTATTTTAATAAAAATTTGAAAGATTTTAAATTATATACTATTATATCTATTATATTTATTGAATGTATTTTTAAATTTATTTATTATATACTATATTTTAAATAATTAAATAAAAGGAAAGGTTAATATGAAATATAAAGGATTTAAAATAGGAGAGATAGAAACAAAGATACCTTTAATATTGGGAGGAATGGGTATAGGTGTTTCTGGATGGAATTTAGCATCATCAATTACAAAAAATGGTGGCATCGGAGTTTTATCTGGTGTAAATTTAGGTTACCGAGAGGATGATTTTTATACTAATTCTTTTGAAGCTAATAAAAGAGCTATCATTAAAGAAATAAAAAAAGCAAAAGAAGAGTGTAATAATGGAATTATTGGAATAAATTTTATGGTAGCTATGAATAAATACAAAGAATATGTTAAAATAGCTGTAGAAGCAGGAGTAGATATTATAGTTTCAGGAGCTGGATTACCTCTTGAACTACCAGAAGCCAGCAAAGGATATGATACAAAACTTATTCCTATAGTTTCATCAGCTAAAGCTGCAAGGATTATCACAAAGGTATGGGATAAAAAATACGACAAGATTCCAGATGCAGTAGTGGTAGAAGGAATTAAGGCAGGAGGGCATTTAGGATTTAAGAAAAAAGATCTAAATGAAGAAAATTTTGATTTTCAAAAAACTCTAGAAGAAACAAAAAAAGTATTAGAAAAATATGAAAAGAAATATGGAAAAGAAATACCTTTAATAGCAGCAGGTGGTATTTACAACAAAGAAGATGTGGAAAAGATATTAGAAATGGGTTATGATGGAGTACAGATGTCCACTAGATTTGTAACTACTGAAGAATGTGATGCTGATTTTAATTTTAAGAATGAGTTTATTAATTCTCAAAAAGAGGATATAAATATAATGGATAGTCCTGTAGGTTTACCAGGAAGAGCTATAAATAATGAATTTTTAAAAAATGTAGAAGAGGGAATGAAACCCAAAATTAAGAAATGTATCAATTGCATAAAAAAGTGTAATTACAAAGATACTAAATTTTGTATATCCCAGGCTCTAATAAACTCTGTAGAAGGAAACATAGACCAAGGTCTTGTTTTTTCTGGAGAAAATGCATACAAATCTAAAAGAATAGAAAAAGTGAAGGATATAATAGAAGAATTATTCTATTAAGATAATTAGTTTTAAAAATCTTATTTATCTTGACATATCCACCTTATATTAATATAATCTAGTATAGATTATAATTGGATAGTTATGTTTTTATATAGATATTTAGGTTTTAAGGAGGTGTCACAGTTGAAAAGAACATATCAACCAAAAAAGAGACAAAGAAGTAAAGAACACGGTTTTAGGAAAAGAATGAAGACAAAAGCAGGAAGAGATGTATTAAAAAGAAGAAGAAAAAAAGGTAGAAAAAAATTGTCATCATAAGGCCTGTAAAAAAGGCCTTTTTATTCCATTAAGGATGTTTAATTTGAAAAAAGATAATGTAATAAGAAAAAATAAAGATTTTAAGAAAGTATATAAGCACGGCAGATCATATGCTGATAAAAACTTAGTGTTTTTTATACTTAAAAATAATAAAAATAATACTAGATTTGGAATAACTACAGCTAAAAGGATAAACAAGGCAGTAGTAAGAAATAAGGTTAGACGAAGACTGAAAGATATTGTTAATAAAAATTTGGCGAATATAAAAGATGGATATGACGTAGTTGTCATGTCTAGAGTTAGAGGAATGGAATGTGATTATAAAGAATTGGAAAATTCCTTTGTAAAACTTGGGAAAAAAACAAAAATATATCTTGGTGATAAAAAGTGAAAAATATATTAATAATATTAATAAAAATATACCAAAAATTTTCTTCCAAAACGGGAGTAAAAAATTGTAGATTTTATCCAACTTGTTCCCAGTATTCGCTCCAGGCAGTGGAAAAATACGGAGTAATCAAAGGAAGTTACTTAAGTTTTAAGAGAATAATAAGGTGTCATCCCTTTAATAAGGGAGGGTATGACCCATTAATATAATATTTGGAGGTTAAAATGTTAGATTTTATAGCTAAACCTATGGGGGTTATGGTTAAATTTATTTATGATATACTGAAATTTGTAGATAACCCTGTAATATCAGCTTACGCAATGGCAATTATAGTAGCTGGTATTTTATTAAAATTGGTACTGCTTCCATTAACAAAAAAGCAGACGGATTCAATGAAAAATATGCAGAAGCTTCAACCAGAGTTGGAGAAATTAAAGAAGAAATATAAAAACGATAAGGAAACATTAAACAGAAAAACCATGGAACTATATCAAGAAAACAATGTTAACCCTATGGGTGGGTGTTTACCTTTACTGATACAATTTCCAATACTTATCGGATTTTTCTATGTTTTAAGAGATCCTGTAAAATATGCTTTCCATAGTCAGGAAATATACGATGCAATGAATAAAAGTTTTCTGTGGATACAAGATTTAGGATTTCCAGCTAATCAGATATTTGAAAATGGAGCAGTAAATGGACTTAATATAGGAATAGAGATACCTTTTATAGGACAGGCACTTCCATTGTTAGCTATAGTAGCAGGAATCACAACTTTTTATCAGAGTAAAATGATGCAATCTAATCAATCTGGAGGAAATGACCAAGCGGCCCAAACACAAAATACAATGACAAAAGTTATGCCTCTGATGATTTTCTTTTTTGCTTTAAGCTTTCCAGCAGGACTGACATTGTACTGGACAGTAAGTAATAGCTTCCAAATAGGTCAACAGTATATTGCCTTGAACAAGGGAATGAAAATAGGGGAGGCTAAGTAGCAATGAACTACATTATAAAAGAAAGTGATACTGTAGAAAAAGCAGTAAGTACAGCTTTAGAAGAATTAAAAGCTGATATAAA
>CAYMUD010000116.1:0-4762 GCA_964393495.1 uncultured Clostridia bacterium
CTAGTAACTAAATTTTCTATTTCTTCTGGACTTACTCCAGAATAGCTTGTAGATACTACTGCTATTGGAAATTCTATGTTTGGAAGTAAGTCTATTGGTAATTCTGTTAATGAAACGACACCTATTAAAATAACTATTAGAATTATCATTAAGATAGTAACAGGTCGTTTAACTGAAAATTTTGAAATCATATTATTCTCCCCTCACTACCTTTATATTTGTTCCTTCACTTATATAGTCCTGTCCTTTTACTATGACTTTATCTCCTTTTGATATACCCGAAGTAATTTGTAATCTATCACCAATATCTAAACCTGTTTCAACAATATTTTCAACTGCTATATCACCTTCAGCCGTATAGATTATAGTACTGTCACCTTTTTGTAAAACTGATTGTGAAGGCACTGCTAATACATTTTCTCTTATATCTGTTGGGATGATTACAGAAGCAAACATTCCGGATTTTATATTGCTTTCATTAGGGACTCTAATTTTTACTTCATAAAGGCCTGTTTGAGGATTTACAGAATCACTCACAGATTCTATTTTCGCATCAGTTATTAAATTAGCAGCATCAATTTTAACTGTGACTTCTTTATCTGAATATATCTTATTGATAATATTTTCCGTTACATTTACAACTATTTTAACATTTTCCATATCCATAATTACTAAAGATGGAGATGAGTTTGTCGCATATTCGCCTTCTTCTATATTGATACTAGTTATTGTTCCGTCAATAGGTGCTTTTACTTCTGTATTTTCTAAAGCATCCAAAGCTTGGTTGTATCCTACTTTTGCTTGATTAACTTGAGCTTGAACCGTCTGTAGGCTTTTATCCGAAGCTGCTAGCTTAGCCTGGTCGTATTCAACCTTTGATACAGCTCCTTCCTCATATAGTTCTTCTGTTCTATCAAAAGCATCCTTTGCATTTTCTATCTGCTCTTTAGTTCTTTCATAGTTAGCTAATGCAGTATTATATGCAGCTCTAGCTTGATCTACTTGATTTTGAATATCTTCTTCATTAAGTATAAATAGAACATCGTCTTTTTCAACTGTATCTCCTATTGACACTCTTACGTCTTCTACTTTTCCCATGATTTTAGGTACTACGTATACATCTTTATCTGCATAAACATTTCCTGAAAAAATATTTTCTACAAAAATATCCTGTTTCTGTGCATTTTCCACTTCCACAGCTATATATGTTTCTTTTTCTTCTTCAACAGTCTCTTGTCCACATCCGGCTAATGACATAGCCATAATCACTACAATAGCTGCCGTTATAATCTTTTTCACAACACTACCTCCTGAAATTTTCGATATAATTTTATGTTATTTTTTCCGACTGACCAGTCGGTTCTATTATATTACCATTTATTATATCGTAAGTCAATTAGAAAAAGATTAAAAAAAAATTAAAATACTTGTATAAATTCTTTTTTAAATGGTAAAATATATATAGAGTCTTTATAACATAAAATTAAAGGAGGTTTATATGGAAAAATTATTTAAATGTAGCGTTTGTGGTTATACTGCAGAAAAAGAATCATTAGGGGACAACTGCCCTAAGTGTGGTGCTCCAAGAGAAAAATTTAATGAATTAAGTGAGGAAATATCTGATAAAATAAGAAAATCAGATGCAACTAACGATATTCATATGGATATTATCAATTTAGCTATGGCTATCGAAGAATTAGCAACTGAAGGTGTGGAACTTGATTTAGATCCTGGTTGTGTAGATGCTTTTGAAAAAGCTATACAAGCAGCTTGGCAAATGAAACAAATTTCTAAGGCTGAACTAGAAGGTCATATGAAAAAAAGCAAATGGTAGTAAATAATTATTAGAATTAAATTTTAGAAGCTTGAAAGTTAAATTTCAAGCTTCTTTTACGTTTAAAAATTATAAATTCCTTATATTTGTTAATTTTTTATTTATTTTATTTATTCTTTTATGCTATAATGTTTATGGAGGTGACCTTATGAATTTTAAAAGTTTTTTGAAATTAGTTGAAATACAAACAAAGGTAGCAAGTATTATACCCTTTATTATAGGTACTCTATATGCTCTATATTCTTATGATTCATTTAGTTTTTTGAATTTTTTAATAATGTTGATTTCTTTAGAAGTTTTCGATATGACTACTACCACTATTAACAATTATGTCGACTTTAAAAGTGCAAAGAAAAAAGAAGGTTATGGATATGAATCTCACAATGCTATAGTTAGGGATAATATACCTGAAAAATTAGTAAGACTTACTATTGCAGTCCTTTTATCAATTGCTATTATATTTGGTATTATTCTAGTAATTAGAACTAATTTATTGGTGTTAATTATAGGAGTTATATCTTTTGCAGCAGGTATATTGTATACTTTTGGACCGGTACCTATTTCTAGAACTCCTTTTGGTGAGTTGGTATCAGGATTTATTATGGGATTTTTCATAATATTTTTAGCTAGCTACATCCATGTATACGACAGTAAGATAATACTATTTAATTTAAGCAAGTGGATATTAGATTTAAGTATAGATTTACCGGAATTATTAAAAATATTCTTAGTTTCTTTGCCGGCACAGCTTGGTATTGCAAATTTAATGCTTGCCAACAACATCTGCGATATAGAAGACGATATAGCTAACGACAGATACACTTTACCAAGATACATAGGAAAAGAAAATTCTGTAAGACTTTACTCTTTAATTTATATTAAAGCCTTTTTAATAATAATTATTCTTATTGTTTTCGACATTGTACCTTTAATTACCATACTTGGACTACTGACATTTATACCAGTACTGAGTAATATTCACAAGTTTAGAAATGAACAGAAGAAGGATACAACTTTTGAGTTGGCAGTACAAAACTTTTTGATAATTAATATAGCTTTAGCTTTAGCACTGCTGCTAGGGGTTGTTTTTTAAAGTATTGTTGTATAAAAATAAAACTTGGAAATCACCAAGTTTTATTTTTATATGTATTAGCCTAAACTATTACAACTTTTATAATTAATGTATTACTCCTCTTTTAATTCTTCTTTCCATTTGGATAAAATAGTTTCAAGTGCTGCTACTGTAGCTTTATTTACGATGTCTTTGATTTCACCTCTACCTAGCCAATCTAAATCGCTATAAATATATTGATCTCGAAGTAATGCTTCTAATGATTCTATTGTAATTGACCCATTTTCTTTTTGATTCATAGTTGTTTTATAGATTAAATCGAATGTATCATTATATTTTTTTCTGTTGAATTCTTTTAAATTATCCATTTATTTAAACTTTACTGCTGTACCATAAACGATAACTTCTGCAGCTCCTGCCATTATTGCTGAAGATGAATATCTGACATTTACTACAGCATCGGCACCCATAGTTTCTGCTTCTTCCACCATTCTTTTGGTAGCTAATGCTCTAGCATCATTCATCATTTGGTTGTAGGATTTCAATTCTCCACCTACTAATGTTTTAAATCCCTGGGTTATATCTCTTCCTACATTTTTACTCTGTATGGTACTTCCCTTTACCAGTCCAAGCATATTTAGTTTTTTGTCGTTGTAGTAATCAGTATTTACTAAGATCATCTTCTTCACCACTCCTTATTTCTTTTAATCTTTCTATTAAAACAAAAATACTCACTCCCATTAAACTCAAAGGAATTAATATACCTATAATCCTTCCCCATATTGGAATTGGGATTATGTACCAAGCCCATACAAAAAAACCTATGTAGATTAAGAGTAAGCTAGTTATTATAATCGGAGCTATCATTTTTCTGGTTTTCATTTGTACATCTCCAAGTAATTATTTTTATTTATTATTAATATTATAGTTTCACAGCTAGTCTTAAAAACTATTTTTTTAGATCTACTTCGTGAGCTTCTAATTCTTTTTCCAAAAAGTAACTTATAAATGTTCTTATTAATACTATTGCTCCTAAAAGGGCCACTTCCATTATAGTGGGATTAATAATAGTTTCTATGATATCTGCAACTATTAGTATTTCTAACCCTATCAGAATATATGATCCTAATTTGATTCTAAGTTCTTCTCTTTTTTTGTGCAGTATAGTGCTTTTTTTCCTTTTTACTTCAAAATACAACCACTTAGCAAATGTAATAAATGTTCCCCATATTATTACAGAAACAGCCATCATAGCTATAATTATGGATACATTGTGAAGCAAATTATTGGGGAAATTCCACATAGTCATTTTAAAACCCTGCTACTTCTAAAAGAACCATAAATACAAATAATACTAATGAAAAAGGTAATGTATACTTTAGAGTGTTTCCCTCCATTTTATCAAAGAAAGATACCTTGCTAAATCTATCTTCTGTTACCAATTTCTTTTCTCTAAGCTTCGAATACATTGAAGCAAATATTCCTGTACCTATTATTATACCTATCATTCCACCAATAAGTCCGTCTATATTTCCACTGCCAACTGCTGCTGCTATTGTACCAGGACAATATCCTAAGGTCCCAAAACCAATACCGAATAGCAAACCTCCTATGACTGAATTTTTGATTGAACCGCCTTTCACATGAAGTTTAACTAGTCCTGTAGGTCTAAGTATACTAATTCCTATCATAGTAACTATAACGGCAGATAGCATTATTTTAAGTACAGTAAAATCCTGTAATCTAAGCTGACCTAAAATTATATCATAATTTGAAACTCCACCTTTTTGTAGTAAAAATCCAAAGATAATTCCAAATATAAGTCCTAAAGCTAACTGTAATCCTTTTGTTTGTCT
>CAYMUD010000117.1:0-1568 GCA_964393495.1 uncultured Clostridia bacterium
AGAAAGAAAAAAGAACAAGAAATAGAATATCTCAATAACCACGATTATTTAACTGGACTATACAACAGAAGGTATTTAGAAAAAGTAAAAGGGGAATACAATAAAAAAGAATATCACCCTATATCGATAATAGTTTGCGACATAAACGGTTTGAAATTAATAAATGATGCTTTTGGTGAAAAAAAAGGAGACGAATTCATAACAACAGCAGCAGAGTCACTTAAAAAGCATAAAACAGATGTAGGAGTTTTAGCTAGAACTGGTGGAGATGATTTTACCTTTATAATTCCAAATACAGACAAAGAAGAAAATGGCAAAATTGTTGAAAAAATAAGAAAAGAATTTACTGATAAAAATATAAATATTTCAAGAAAGAAATACAGCATTAACATTTCTATAGGGTACTGTACAAAAGTAAATGAAAAAAGTTCAATAGAAGATGCAGTAACTGAAGCAGAAGATTTCATGAGAAAAAGAAAAATACTAGAAGGTAAAAGTTCCCAGAATGCAATTCTTTCCTCAATTAAAGCCACAATGTATGAAAAAAGCCAAGAAACTGAAGAACACGCAGAAAGACTTGTTTACTACGCAAGAAAAATAGGAAAAAAAATGGATCTTTCCCAGGACACTATTGACGATTTAGTTTTGTCAGCAAATCTTCATGATTTAGGAAAAGTTGGAATAGATAATCAAATTTTAATAAAAGAAGAAAAACTAAGTGATGAAGAATGGGAAGAAATAAAAAAACACCCTGAAATAGGTTATAGAATAGCTATTTCTTCTCCAGACATTGCCCATATCGCAGAGTATATTCTATGTCATCATGAAAAATGGGATGGGACTGGATATCCCCAAGGTCTTAAAAAAGAAGAAATACCTTTGATTTCAAGGATACTTTCAATAGTTGATGCTTATGACGCTATGACTTCAGTAAGGCCTTATAATATTGTAAAAAGCAAAGGAGAAGCTTTACAGGAAATCAAATTATTTTCAGGTAAACAGTTTGACCCTAAATTAGCTGATATATTTACAGAAATATTAGAAAGGGAAATAGAAGATGAAGATTAAGCAGTTAAAGAGTATTCCAAGACCGGTATTAATTATTATTATAGTACTCATAGCCTACAATATGTTTTTTGGAGAAGAAGTACCTGAGAATTTTGAAAATATGGAAAAAGTTGTAGTTGAAAGAGTCGTAGATGGAGATACTGTAGTTCTTTCCGGAGGAGAAAGGTTGAGAATGATAGGTATTAATACACCGGAAAGCGTAAAAGAGGCGGGACAAGTAGAATATTTTGGTAAAGAAGCAAGTGAATACACCAAAAATAAACTGGAAGGTAAAACCGTATACCTAGAAAAGGATGTTTCCAATAGAGATAAGTATGATAGGTTGTTGAGGTATGTTTACTTAAAAGATGGTACCTTTTATAATGAATTGATAGTAAAAGAAGGATATGCCTTTGCAGTTACATATCCTCCAGATGTTAAATATAATGAAATTTTACGTGATGCTGAATCCTATGCCAGTGATAACAATTTAGGTATCTGGGGAGAATCTAATTAACTTA
>CAYMUD010000117.1:1668-4706 GCA_964393495.1 uncultured Clostridia bacterium
GCGGTAATCATTATAGATAAAACAGCAATTGTGAGAATTAAATTGCCTGAAGGTACTCCCATTGCTAGCGGGACTGCTCCTATCGCTGCCTGCACCGTAGCTTTTGGAAGATATGATATTGAACAGAAAGCCTTTTCTTTTTTGTTTAAGTCAGTTTTAATTAGAGAAATATTTACACCAATTATTCTAAATAGAAGTGCGGTTAAAACTAGCACAAATGATAGTAAACCGGCATTTCCAATATAACTTATGTCAACAGCAGCACCTACAAGTACAAATAAAAGAAGTTCTGCTCCTACCCAAATTTTAGAGAATTTGCCCATAAGTCTTTCAGCTAAAATCCCATAAAATTTCAACATGGTTACTCCTAAAGACATAACAGCAAGAAGCCCGGATATTTGAATGTATCCAGTTAATAAATCTTCCAAACTTACCAAAAGAAAAGAGACGCTTAATATAATCATAACTTTTATAGTATCACGAATATGAACTTTTTTGAAAAACCAGATCAAAAATAATCCGCAAATAAGTCCAAGTAACAATCCAAGAATAATAGAAATTGGAACAGAAATAAAAGATAGAATACTAAAGCCTTGGCCTTGATACATACCTAAAAATGCAGTGAATAAAATAATTACATAAATATCATCAACAGAAGCAGCTGCTAAAATCATCTGAGGTATATTTTTTTCTTTTCCGTAGTTGTGCTGTATAAGAAAAATCATTCTAGGTACTATAACAGCAGGAGAAACAGCAGCTATTACCGTTCCAAGTATAGCAGCTTCTAAAATTGGAATACCAAACAATAAAGGAGCAAGTATTACTATAGTTAAAATTTCTAAAGTAGCAGGTACAAAACTTAAAAGCAAAGCAGGCCGACCTACTTTTTTGAGATCTTTCAAATCTAATGTAAGACCTGCTTTTAAAAGTATAACTATTAAAGCTATTTCTCTTAAATCTGGAGAAATATTTAAAATGTCCTGGGAAATGCAATCCAAAACATAGGGTCCTAATAAAATCCCTGTAATTATCATGGCAATAATACCGGGGATTCTAATGCGGTTAAAGATACCACTTAGAGTAAAACCTACAATTATAATTAAAGCTAAACTAAATAACATAAAATCCTCCCTTCAGAACAAAAAAAGCCAATGTTCTGCTGTTGTATTTGCAGAAGTCATCAGCTTTAAAAGCGGTTTTAGCAGTAGCTAAGGGAGAACTTCATTCCCTTAAGAAATATTAACACAATTATTCCTAAGAATCAATTAGAAATTTGCTATATTTGTGATATAATGTAGTTCGATTATGTAGACTGAAAAAAACAAATTAAAGGAATTTATAATTGAAGTATTAATATAAAAAAATTCTGATAAACATGTAATATTTAAATTCAGTAGGAGGAAAAAATCATGAAAGAAGTCAATAGTATTTTTGATGTAATAGGTCCTATTATGATTGGCCCATCAAGTTCTCATACTGCAGGTGCTGCTAGATTGGGAAGAATAGCACGATATGCAGCTCAAAAAGATATTAAAAAGGTAGTAGTTTATCTTCACGGTTCTTTTGCTGAAACTGGAGAAGGCCACGGAACAAAAAAAGCTATAGCGGCAGGTTTGTTAGGTATGGAACCTTACGATGATAGACTAAAAAATGCTCTAGAAATAATAAAAGAAAAAAACATTCAAATAGAATTTGAAAAAAGGAATCTTAAGACAGTTCATCCAAACACAGCAATGATAGCAATAGAAACATCAAAAGGCGAAATAGTAAAGGTAACTGGTTCATCAGTAGGTGGAGGAGCAGTAATAGTGACAAATATAAACGGCTTCGAAGTTGAAATTACCGGCGAGTATTATACAATCATTACAAAGCATATAGATGCAAAAGGAGTAATAAGAGACGTTGCAAATATTCTCGCAGAAGAAAATGTTAACATAGCTAATATGAAAGTAATAAGAGGCTATGGGAAAAAAGAAGCATCAATGATTATTGAAACAGACGAAACAGTAGAAGTAAAGGTAATAAATAAGATAAAAAAAATGGGAAAAATGTTGGACTTGATATACATACTTCCTATAAAGGAGGATGAAAATGTATAGAAAGGGAAAAGATATTCTGGAAACATGTAATAAAAAGAATATTACTATATGGGAACTTGCTTTGGAAACAGAAATAAGGGATACACATACTGAAGAAAAACAAATTTTGGAAAAGATGGAAGAAGTCTATAAAGTAATGAAAAATGCCTCTGAATCATCAGTTAAAAAAAACATAAACACTTTGGGAAGAGTTATAGGAGGAGAATCAATAAAATTGAAAAAACGAATGGATGGCGGTAAAACACTATGTGGAGATGTGTTAAATAAGGCAATGATAAAGGCATTTTCAACTTCCCAACATAATGCTTCAATGGGTAAAATTTGTGCAGCACCTACAGCAGGATCCAGCGGAATTATACCTGCAGCTATAATAACCGTAGTTGAAGAATATAATTTGACAAAAAAAGAGGCTATAAGAGGATTGCTTACATCTTCAGCTATAGGAAAAGTAATAACAATAAATGCTACTGTATCAGGAGCTGAAGGCGGATGTCAGGCTGAGTGCGGATCAGCAGCTGCAATGGTTTCAGCTGCAATAGTAGAGATGATGGGAGGTTCCCCTGAAATGGCACTAAATGCAGCAGCTATTTCACTAAAAAATATTATGGGATTAATATGTGATCCTATAGCAGGATTAGTTGAATCCCCTTGTTCGAAAAGAAATGCTTCGGGAGTAGTTAATGCTATGATATCAGCTGAGATGGCTTTAGCAGGAATAGAAAGCGTTGTTCCTTTTGATGAAGTTGTAGAAGCTATGAAAAATGTGGGTGATAGTATGCATAGTGATTTTAAAGAAACAGCCAGAGGAGGCATAGCAGGTACACCTACAGGAATCAAAATCAAGGAAAATATTAAAAATCGCTAAAACACTTTATATATTAAATAAAATTAGGTATAATAACTTATGACAATAATACAAATTGGAGGAAATTATGGGTA
>CAYMUD010000118.1:0-4695 GCA_964393495.1 uncultured Clostridia bacterium
GCACTGGTACGGGAGGTCCTGGTTACGGAATAAAAGGAGAATTTTCATCAAATGGATTTGAAAACGACTTGAAACATTCAAGAGGAGTTATATCCATGGCAAGAGCTCAAAATCCAGATTCTGCCGGGTCACAATTTTTTATAATGCATGCAGATTCACCTCATCTTGATAGTCAGTATGCTGCATTTGGTGAAGTAATTGAAGGCATAGAAGAAGTAGATAGAATAGTTACTGTTAAAAAGAATTTTAGAGACAAGCCTAAGAAGGATGAAGTAATGAAGAAAGTTACCGTAGAAACTTTTGGTGAAGAATATCCGGAGCCTGAAAAAGTATAAATAATATAATAAAAACAAGAAAACAGGATCTACTTAGTAGGTCCTGTTTTGAATTTTAGCTTTGAATATATCGTTCTAGAGCTTCAATATTTACACTGGAAAGTTCTGCATTTTTTTTAGATATTAATCCTTTGTTGTAAAGTTCTGCAATGCTTATATCCATACTAATCATACCTTCAGATCGACCAGTTTGTATAGCGGCATCAATCTGAGGAACTTTACCGCTTCTAATCATATTATTGATAGCAGGCGTAGATAACATTATTTCAAAAGCAGGTATCCTACCTACATCTTCTGAGGGTATAAGCTGCTGAGAGACGACACCTTCCAAAACTGTAGAAAGTTGTACCCTAACCTGCTGCTGTTGATTTGCTGGAAAAACATCAACTATTCTATCTATGGTTTTTGCGGCTCCAATAGTATGTAAGGTTGAAAAAACTAAATGTCCTGTTTCGGCGGCTGTTAAAGCTATAGATATAGTTTCATAATCTCTCATCTCCCCAATAAAGATAACATCAGGCGCTTGTCTTAAGGCTGCTCTTAGAGCCATTTTATAGCTTCTAGAATCAATACCTACTTCTCTTTGATCGACTATGCTTTTATTATGACGGTGTAAATGTTCTATAGGATCTTCTATAGTTATAATATGAGAATCTCTATTTTTATTAATCAAGTCAATAATTGCTGAAATAGTAGTTGATTTTCCACTTCCCGTAGGACCAGTTACTATTATAAGTCCTTTAGTTTTTTTGTGAAAATCTAAAACTATTTTAGGTATGTTTAAGTTTTTTACTTTATTGGAATCAAATTTTAATACTCTTATAGCAGCTGCCATAGAACCTCTTTGTTTGTATACGTCTACTCTAAACCTTCCTACACCTTTTAAAGAAATAGAGAAATCTTTATCACCATTCTTCAAGTAATCTTGATAATGTTCGTCTAATTTAAACAATTTCATTATTAAGGACTCAGTATCTTCAGGACTTAATTTAGAGTGTTCTAATTTAACTAAATTCCCATCTATTTTTAAAGTAGGTGGAATACCTACTGTAATAAAAATATCAGAAGCATTTTTTTCTACTGAAATTTTTAGTAGTTCATTTATTTCTATCATTCAATATATACCTCCACATCTTCAAAATCTACATTTTTGTATTCAAATTCTTTTGGTATTTCTTTTAATGTAAGTAGATGAAGTGATTTATTATCTATATCATATTCTAGTTTCATCATTAATTCTTTATCATTACTTTTAAAGTTTTTTGATATAAATAGGGCTTTGTCACTAGAATCTATTTTTGCATTTTTATCAAATTCATTTAATTCTTCTATCAAGGCATCCATATTATTTGAAGAGCTTTGAGATACTATAGAGTCCGCTTTAAACCAGTATTGATTAGCTATTGCAGTAAGTTTATAATATTCCTTAGTAAAGTAAGCGTTTTTTTGAGATAGTTTGTAATCGGAATACGAAGACATCATAACCAAAATACTAAATATTACAAGCATCATAAATGTAAGGATTACTAAAATACTCGAACTACCTTTTTTATTATTTACATATTTCATTTTAGATTCTCCTCATTTATAGTATCAATATATAAGTTTGTTTGAATAGAATGAATTAAAGGGTTGTCTTCATTACCCCTAAAATAACTTTTTAGTCTTACAACTTTTACAGATATTTGGTATAATGTTTTGTCCATATTTTCAGATGATTTATCTATAGTCATTATAGTACTAAACAATGCTTCTTTTTCTTGAGATACTGAATTCCAATTAGCATCATAAAGTGAATGCAGTGTTGTTTTTTGACTACTTGTAGCTAGAATATTAAAATTATTTAAAGGTTCCTTTTCCCAATCTTCAACTTTTATAGACTCTATGATATTGTTTGTTTGATATATACTGTAGTCAAGTTCTTCTGTTCTTATACCTACGTCTTTTGAACTCATAAAAAACAATAAAATTAAAACTCCCAGTATAGCTAAGGTGCCTACAGAAATTATCAGTTCAACTATAGTAAACCCTTTTTTGTTTTGTAATTTGTTTTTATAGTTTATAGGTAGATACATAATTTGCCACCTTTAATTGTTAATCAAAGATACATAGCTCTTCAATTTTTTAGTTTTTCCATTTTTTACAATGGAAGTCTCAAAGGATAATTTTTTTCCATCTACAAGTTGAAAGTCAAGTTCATCAATCTTTACTATGGTAAAACTTGCCTCAGGATTAAAACTTCCTCCTTGGACAATTATTGATTCTTTAATTTCACCTTCATGTAAAAAAATTACTGTTTCATATTCAACATCAGAATATCCATCTTTAATAACTAGACTATTCCCTTTGGTTTCAGGGAAGGTAGTTATATAAATAGCGTTTTTCTCTAAATTTTGTCTTATTTTTGTATGAATATATGACTGAGCAATTCTTAAGTTAGAGTTGTTTTCGTTATTATTTACAATATTAATGTATGAATCAGAACCTGTAGCTACAAGGGTTAACGTTGAAATAGAAAATAAAATAAGAAGAACCATAACTAATATAACTTCAGTCATTGTACGACCTTTTATGGAATTTACTTTTTTCAAGTTAATCACCTACCTTTTTATGACTTCAATATTTGGAGCTATATTTGCTCCGTTGGTATCATAAAAATAGAAATATTGTTCATCATCGATTATTATTCCATAGTTTTTCCTTAAATAATCTATATCTGGAGGATAACTTCCTTCTAAAGAATAGCACTGTATAGATGCTTTTATTAAAATTTCTTCAATAGCCTCACTTCGATCTTCTTTATTAGAAGAGATATTGTCAATAGTTTGAAGGCTAAATAAAACAATCACAACTAAAATTGTTATTGTTATAGTCGATTGAGGATCTAAGAATCTAATTAATTTTTTCATAAAAAAACCACCTCTTTTAACCAATGGAGGACATTATTTGAATCATAGGCAGCATTACAGTTAATAAAATAATCCCAACTACAATTGATAATATAATAACTAAAGCAGGTTCTATTGATGATGTAAATCTTTCCGTAGATCTTTCTAATTCCACTTTATAAATATCGCAAAGTTTTGTTAACATACTATCTATTTGTCCCGACTTGAATCCCATTCTTATCATTTGTATAAATAAATTAGGAAAAATATTTATTTCTTTTAAAGAATCAACTACGGACTTGCCTTTAATAATTGAAGTATGAGCTTCTTTTATTTTTTCTTCAGCATAAAAATTTCCAGTTAGAGGAGCTGACATTGACAAGGCGTCTTCAAAAGAAATTCCTGATTTTACCATCATTGAAAGACCTTGAGCAAATCGTAAGGCTGTAAGCTTTTTATAAATTTTACCTAAAAATGAAGAATTAATTTTAAATTTATCAAATGAATGATTTCCAGACTGTGTTTTAGAAAAAATAAATAATATTACTATTATTGATCCTAACACTATTAGAATGAATGTACCAAAATTTTGCAAGAACTTACTTAAACCAAATATGGCAGCGGTTGAAGCTGGAAGGTCTCCACCTAAGGAAGTTAAAACTTCTTGAAAAATTGGAAAGACCTTAACTACCAATAAAGCTATAACTGAAGCCATAAGAATAAAAAGAATAATAGGATAGACAAGAGCTTTTCTTATCTTATATCTTGTTTTTTCTCTATTTTCGTAAAAAGTACTTAGCTCTTCCATTTCGATATCTAAAGTTCCGGATTTCTCAGCAATTTTTGTCATTTGAATAAAGTAGTCGGGAAAAGCATCTAAATTCTCAAAAGATTCGTATAATTTTTTGCCTGACTTAACATCATCATACAAGCTACTACCTAGTTCTTTCATTAAATCATCTTCAGATTCTTCCTTAAATAGTTCTAATCCTTCTAAATATGGAACACCGGATTTAAGTATAATAGAAAGTTGATATGAAAATAGTGATAGTTCATCTAAATTTAATTTTTTTATAGATATATTTTTGTTTTTCATTTCACTCATAATTTCCCCCTGGAGAAGTGAATTTATATTAATACAATTCCTGAATTTTAGACATTGAATTGATTTTTAATTATTAATATTTTACCATATTAATAAGTAAAAACAAAATATTACTTTTTTTAAGATATTATATTTGATTTTGCATATTATTAGAATTTTTGAAAATCAAATTACATAATTGAAGTCCAAAAAAACAAAAGAACAAAATTAATCAACTAAGCTTATTCTTTTTTTTCTATACCAAACAAATATTATCTTAAATGATAGATTTATTATTTAAATAATTATCTTGAAAGGAAATTTGTTAGATGGTAACATATAAAAAATAATTTATTTTTTTAACTATCAAATAAATAAAGTTTTTTAA
>CAYMUD010000119.1:0-4630 GCA_964393495.1 uncultured Clostridia bacterium
CCTTTTACTGTTCCTTTATTCATTAGAGTATCTTTAATTTTCACATTATCCACAGCATATTCCCAGTTAGTCGATTGAACTTCTACCTGAGTTTCGATAGGCTTCATAATTAACGCCTTTTCTTTAGCTGGACAAACATCTGCACAGTTTCCACATCCTGTACAATCTAAAGGACTAATCTGTATTCTATATTCTAATCCTTCCAGCCCTTTACCCATAGCTTTTTTAGTTTCAAATGCTTCTGGAGCATTTTTCTTTTCATCTTCGTCTACTAAGAAAGGTCTTATAACTGCATGGGGACAAACAAATGAACATTGATTACATTGAATACAATTGTCAATTTGCCATTCAGGTACATTTACTGCTATACCTCTTTTTTCATAAGCTGCTGTCCCTTGTGGGAAACTTCCGTCTTCTCTTCCTGTGAATGTACTCACTGGAAGATTATCTCCATCTTGTCTGTTTACAGGCTCAAGTACATTTTTAATGAATTCTGGCTTATCTTTATCTCCATCATCATCTTTACAATCTTCTTTTAAACCCTTCCAAGATTCAGGTGCGTCTATCTTAACTAATTCTGATATTCCCTTGTCTACAGCTTCTTGATTCATAGATACTATCTTATCACCTTTTTTACCATATGTTTTTTTAATTGCTTCTTTTAAATAATTTATAGCTTCTTTTTCAGGAATTACCTTTGCTAAGTCAAAGAATGCTGATTGCATTACCATATTAGTTCTATGGCCTAATCCTATTTCTTCTGCTATCTTAGTAGCGTTTATAGTGTAAAAACTTATGTCATTTTCAGCTATATATTTTTTAAGGCTTGAAGGTAAATTTTCTTCTAACTCTTTTTCATTCCAAATTGTATTTAGTAAGAATATTCCACCTTTTTTAAGACCTTTTAGTAAATCGTATTTATCAACATATGACTGCTGTGAACAGGATACAAAGTCTGCTTGATTTACTAAGTATGTTGATCTAATTGGTTCTTCTCCAAATCTTAAGTGAGAAACTGTTATTCCACCAGATTTTTTACTGTCATATGAGAAATATCCTTGAGCATACATATCAGTATTGTCACCAATAATTTTAATAGCATTTTTGTTAGCTCCAACTGTTCCGTCTGAACCTAATCCCCAGAACTTACATTTAATAGTACTTTTTGGTGATGTTACAATAGTATCTCCTTCTAATAGTGAAGTAAATGTTACATCATCAATTATTCCTAATGTAAATCCGTTCTTTGGTTCATTTGTTTTCAAATTATCATAAACAGCCTTAATCTGAGTTGGTGTAGTATCTTTAGATCCTAATCCATATCTTCCACCGACAATTAAAGGTCTATCTTCTTTGTCATAAAACATTGCTTTTATGTCTAAGTATAAAGGTTCCCCTGGAGAACCAATTTCTTTAGTTCTATCTAGTACAGATATTCTTTTTACTGATTTTGGTAGTACATTAAAGAAATATTTTTCAGAGAATGGTCTATATAGGTGTACCTTTACAAGACCAACTTTTTCTCCCTGAGAATTTAAATAGTCTACTGTTTCTTCAATAGTTTCTGTAACAGAACCCATAGCTACTACGATATTTTCAGCATCTTCTGATCCGTAATAATTAAAAGGCTTGTATTCTCTTCCAGTTATTTCACTCATCTCTTCCATATAGTTTGCTACAATATCTGGAACATCTGTGTAAAAACTATTTGCTGATTCCTTAGCTTGGAAATATATGTCGGGATTTTGAGCAGTTCCTCTTGTAACTGGGTGTTCTGGGTTTAATGCTCTTTTTCTAAAATCTTTTACTGCTTTATAATCAACTAATTTGGCAAAATCCTCGTAGTCGATAGTTTCTATTTTTTGAATTTCATGAGATGTTCTAAATCCATCAAAGAAATGTACAAAAGGAATTCTAGTTTTAATTGCAGTAAGATGTGCAACCCCACCTAAATCCATAACTTCCTGTACGCTTCCTGAAGCTAATTGAGCAAATCCAGTTTGTCTAGTTGCCATAACATCTGAGTGATCTCCAAATATTGATAGTGCATGTCCAGCTACTGCTCTAGCACTAACATGAAAAACTCCCGGTAGTAATTCTCCAGCAATTTTATACATATTAGGTAACATTAGTAGCAATCCTTGAGATGCTGTAAAAGTTGAAGTTAAAGCCCCTGCTGCTAATGATCCATGTACTGCTCCAGATGCTCCTCCTTCTGATTGTAATTCTGACACTTTTACTTCCTGACCAAAAATATTTTTTTGTCCGTGGGCAGCCCATTCATCTATATGCTCAGCCATCGGTGATGACGGTGTAATAGGATAAATCGCTGCTACATCGGTAAATGCGTATGCAACATAAGCTGCAGCCGTATTACCATCCATTGTTTTCGTTTTCTTTGCCATTTTTACTAACCCCCTTGGCTATTATTGTATACAATGTGCAAAATGATTATATTTTAAGTATAACTTGCATTTTACATTTAGTCAATAGTAAAAGAAAACCTTTCTATTATTTAATAATTTGTTTAGTTTTTAACTGAATTTTAATAGAAATAAGGAATAAAAAAATGCTTTTCTTTCACTTATCTTCGCAAGTTATAGTTGTTACATTTTTAAATTAATTTATTTTTCCCTACAGTATAGATAAGATAAGGTTCTTTAACAAATCAATCTTAATACAATTTATAAATTTATCTATTTTTTGCAAGTCATACTTAATATGCTTCATAATTGTTTGATTATTTTTTAATTTTCTTTATTAATTTGATTTTAAATCATAACAAATATTATAAAAATACAATTTACATTTTTTTGTTTTTATTATAATTTTCAAATCTTTTATTATACTCATCTTCTATATTGTAACCTAAAATTCTTTGTCTAATACTCATTGCAGCTACTTCAACAATCATTGCTATGTTTCTACCTGTTCTTACAGGTACATCCATTTTTTTTACATTCTTTCCTAAAATTTGTAGGTATTTTTCATCAAAGCCTAATCTATCGTAAGCTTTACTTTGATCCCATTCTTCAAGATTAATAACAACATTTAATTTTTGTCTTAATCTTATTGAACCAACTCCATAAAGGTGATTAATATCCAAAATTCCAACACCCCTTATTTCAAGTAAATGCCTTGTAATCTCTGGAGAAGTACATTCCAAAATATTTCCTATAAGCTTTATTATAACAGCATCATCTGAAACTAATCTATGTCCTCTTTTTACAAGTTCTAGAGCTGTTTCACTTTTTCCTATGCTGCTTTTCCCTGTTAATAATATTCCTATACCATACACTTCTACCATTACTCCATGAACTGTTATTTCAGGTGCTAATTTTGCCTCTAAAAAATTATCTAATTTACTTATTAACTTAGTAGTACTATCCTTTGTCCTTAAAAGAGGCCTATCGTGTTTTTCTGCACAATATACCATTACACTATCTATGTTCATATTAGAACACACTATAGCTGCTGGAATAGGGTATGAAAAAATTTTATCTATACGATTTATCTTATTATTTTGATCTAAGGTTTCAATGTAATTTGATTCTGTTTTACCAAATATTTGAATTCTTTCATATGCAAACATATCAAAGTAACCCGACAGTTGTAGCCCAGGCCTTATTAATTCATCATTATAAATTCTGATTTCTTTTTCGGGCAAATGAAGAACCTCAAGGTCCAATCCTTCTATTATCTCTCTTACCGTTACTGAACTCATTATCCACCTCTTTTCTTTTGTTTATCGTTTAATTATATCTTATTTTTAAATATTTTTAAATATATATAGACAATTTAGTTGATTTATATGATTGACAAATAATTATATGCTATATATAATTATTTTAATTGAATATTTAAATTTGGTAACAACGTTTTAAAAGGGAAAACAGTAAAATCTGTTACAGCCCCCGCTACTGTAAAGGTGATAAATCTCAAAACCACTGCTTGATGGGAAGGTGAGAATTTAGATGATCCGATAGTCAGGAGACCTGCCAAATTTATAATCAAAAGATTTTCGGGAGGATAATCTTAAATAAAAGTATTTTTTTCATTTCTTGATATTCATTTTTACTTTTATACTACTATCTTCCATTTATGGAAGATTTTTTATTTAAAAGGAGATTTATATGATACCTTTAACCATAGGATATTTATTGGATTTAATAATTGGGGACTCTCACAATATTCCACATCCAATAAAATTTATAGGCAGTTTAATAAGTATGCTGGAATCATTCTTTCTTAAAAATACTGAAGATAAAATTAAAAATAAAGCATTTGGTATTTTATTATTTATTTTAACTGTCACTTTATCATACTTAGTGCCTTACTTAATACTAAATTTTATAACTAAGATAAATATTTATTTAGCTGTAGCTTTAGAATCCCTGATGTGCTATTTCATACTTGCAACTAAAAGCTTAAAAGATGAAACAATGAAAGTATATAAGCCTTTAGTAGAAGAGGATATATCAGTTGCTAGAAAATTTTTATCTTTTATAGTAGGAAGAGACACTGGTAAGCTTGATAAAGAAGAAATTATTAAAGCATCTATTGAGACAGTCGCAGAAAATATAAGCGATGGAATAGTTGCTCCTATGATATTTATTGCTATTGGAGGAGC
>CAYMUD010000120.1:0-4594 GCA_964393495.1 uncultured Clostridia bacterium
TTGATAGTAGTAGGATTATCTTACTTATATGAAAAGAAATGTAAAAATTGTAATACTTATACTGGAGTGCCAGCAGAGAAAATGCAGGAATCTGTTGCTCCAATTGATTCAAAGAATTTTAAAGTCTTTAGCAAAGATACATATGACTATTTATTCGCTAATGCTTGGACAATGAAGCAGGGATTGGTAGTAATAAGTTTATTATTCTTAGCATTAATGGCATATACAGGTTCTGGATGGGGAGCATCTACTCCTTATGGAATATGGTTTGGTAAAATATTAATGGCATTTGGAATTTCATCTGAAGCTTTATCAGAATTTACTAAGATGTCTGTATCAATGTTTGAAAGACCATTTTTCCAAGATCAGATATCTGTACAAAACTTTGGAATTATAATGGGAACAGCAATATATTTCCTTACAGCAGGAATTCTTAAAGAAACATTTACCTCGGAAATATCATTTAAACCTAAAGATATGATACTTTTTGCATTAGGTGGTATTACAATGGGTCTTGGAACGAGATTTGCGAATGGATGTAATGTTGGAGCTCTTTACACACCAATAGCAAACTTCTCTCTATCAGGATGGTTATTCTTAGCAGCTATGGTTGTTGGAGGAATATTTGGAAGTAAATTCAATAAAATAGTTAATAATTAATTTGTTAAAATTAAGTTTAAGTAACTTATAAAATAAATAGGAGGATATTTATATGAGTAAAAAAGTATTAATTGTAGGTGGAGTTGCAGGTGGAGCTTCAGTTGCAGCAAGAGTAAGAAGATTAGACGAATCTGCAGAAGTAATAATGTTTGAAAGAGGGCCTCACGTATCTTTTTCTAACTGCTGCTTACCTTATCATTTAAGTGGTGAAGTAGAAAATTCTGATGATTTAGTATTAATGTGTCCTGACAAATTTGAAAGTCAGTATAACATAGAAGCTAGAGTTTATAATGAAGTTACTGAGATAAAAAGAGAAGAGAAAAAAGTAGTTGTTAAGAACCTTCAAAGTGGAGAAGAATATGAAGAATCATATGATAAACTTGTGCTTTCTCCTGGAGCTAAGCCTATAATGCCGAGAAGCATAGAAGGTATAACAAATGATAACGTATTTTCAGTTTGGAATGTTGTAGATATTGAAAAAATAAAAGGTTATGCAGATGATAATAAAGTTAAAGATGTAGTAGTTGTTGGAGGAGGTTTCATAGGAGTAGAAATCGCTGAAAACTTTAAAATGGATGGAAAGAATGTAACTTTAGTTGAAGCATTAGACCAAATCATGAGTCCATTTGATAAAGATATGGTTCAATTAATACACAAAGAAATGCATGATAATGGCATTGATCTTGTATTAAGTGACGGAGTACAGAAAATCGCAGAAGATCATGTAGAACTTCAATCAGGCAAGAAAATAGATGCAGAGATAGTTATAATGGCTATTGGAGTAACTCCAGAAACTAATTTAGCACAGGATGTTGGTCTTGAAATAGGAGAAACAAGAGGAATCAAAGTAGACCATAATTACTTGACTAATGATAAAGATATCTATGCAGTCGGAGATGCAATAGAAGTATACCATAAGATTACAAGTTCACCTTGTAAGTTAGCAATGGCTGGACCTGCTCAAAGACAAGCAAGAGCAGCTGCTGATCATATGTATGGAAGACCTCATAACAATAATGGAGTTATAGGTTCTTCAGTTGTAAAAGTATTTGAACTGGGTGGAGCTTCAACAGGACTTAACGAAAAACAAGCTAAAGAGGCAGGAATTTCTTACGATATAGCTTATACTATACCTGGCGATAAAGTTGGACTAATGCCTGGAGCTAATCCAATGCACTTTAAACTTGTATACGAATATCCAACAGGTAAAATTTTAGGAGCTCAAGCAATAGGAAAGGGTAATGTAGATAAAAGAATTGATGTTATAGCTACTATGATAACATTGGGTGGAACATTAGAAGACTTAAAAGAATTAGAACTATCTTATGCACCTCCATTTGGAACTGCAAAAGACGTTGTTAATCATACAGCACTAGTAGCATTAAATCTTCTTTATGGAGAATTTAAGCAGGTAAGAGTTACAGAAGTAAGAAATCTTGTAGAAAAAGATGCTTTCATAGTAGATGTGAGAGAAAAAGATGAATTCGAAAAAGGACATCTTGTGAATTCAGTTAACATACCTCTAAGTGAAATTAGGGATAGATTAGAAGAAATACCAAAAGATAAGCCGGTATATATGCATTGTAGATCAGCTCAGAGAAGTTATAATGCAGTGAGAGCATTAGGAAATATGGGATATGACAATATTTGGAATATATCAGGATCATATTTAGGAATATGTTCTTATGAATATTTCTTAGACCAAAAAACAGATAGAAAGAAAATTGTAACAGAATACAATTTTAGTTAATTAAACATTAAATAAGAAAACAATATAAATAACTGGGCCATCAGGTAATACTTGATGGCCTTATTATAATAATTTCATATTTAATTTATTGCATAGGAATAATATTTTATATATAATGAAATGATAGTGATATAATTCTTAGTCAAAGGAGGCACTGATGATTAACAAAAAAAGTGCTGTTAAAGACAAAAAAGAAAATAAAAAAGGCGTATCTGGAATTGAGCTTAAAAAATCCAAAATAGATAAAAGGTTAACAATAGCTACTTGGGTATTAATTTTGGGTACCTGGTATATAGTAACAAAAATTGGGATATTTTCATCGACTCTAGTTCCTGCCCCTTACAAAGTGTGGACTACATTTTTAGATATTTTAGAAAATGGTTACAACCAAAACTCTTTGTTTATGCATCTAGGTGCAAGTTTTAGAAGACTTTTTATGGCAATGGGGGTAGCTATATTTACATCTATACCTCTAGGACTTTTGAGTGGATACTCAAATAAAGTAAAATCTGTTGTTGATTCTATTGTAGAGTTTTATAGGCCACTACCGCCTCTTGCATATTATACATTATTAATATTATGGTTTGGGATAGATGATACATCAAAGGTAATACTTTTATTTTTAGCAGGTTTTGCACCTATATATATAGCTTGTGTTTCAGCTGTTACAAAAATAAATGAGGATTACATATTAAGTGCAAAATCATTAGGAGCTGATAGAAGAGAAGTGTTTTTTAAGATAGTATTACCAGCATGCCTTCCTGAAATATTTACTGGTATTAGGACTTCTATGGGAGTAGCATATACTACACTCGTATCAGCTGAAATGGTAGCAGCAACTTCAGGAATAGGTTGGATGGTAATAGATGCATCAAATTATTTAAAAAGTGATGTAATATTTGTAGGTATATTGATAATGGGTTTAACAGGAATTTTAATTGATTTTGGATTGAGATATTTAGAAAAAAAACTTGTGTATTGGAAAGGTTATGTATAGAAATGGAGGAAAAAAATGATAAAAATATTTAAAAATATGAGTTTGATCCTAATGGTAGTAGTTTTAATTTTTTCTCTGGCAGCTTGTGGTAGCAATGGAGACAATGAGGAAGAAGGAGATTTGCCGGAAGAAATAAACTTTGGGATACTGAGAGTACCTAATGATGAAACAATAGCAATAGCTGAAGGAATGTTTGACAAATACTTTGGAGATAAAGGAATAAAAGTCAATACAACGGTATTTGATTCAGGAGCAGAAGCAAATCAAGCAATAGCTTCTGGAGGAATAGATTTTGCAACTATGGGAAATGTAAATGCTGTGGTTTCTTTAGCTAAAGATTTAGATGCAGAAATGATTTGGATACATGAAGTTTTAGGAGAAATAGAGGGACTTGCTGTAAAAAATGGTTCTGGAATAGAAAAGGTTGAAGATTTAGCAGGAAAAAGAATAGCTACACCTTTTGCATCAACATGCCATTATGTGCTATTAAATCTACTAGAAGAAGCAGGTATAGAAGACCAGGTACAGTTACTTGATATGAAAACAGCAGAAATAGTAGCAGCTTGGGAAAGAGGAGATATACAAGCGGCATACACATGGCAACCATCTTTAGGAGAACTTTTGAAAACAGGAAGTGTATTGGTTTCTAGTGCTGATATGGCAGAGCGTGGATACATTACTGCAAATGTAGATATAGTTAGAAAAGAATTTTCAAGCAAATATCCTGATATAGTTGCGGATTTTGTAGCTATGATGGGAGAAGCAGGAGATATTTATAGAAATAATCCTGAAGAAGCAGCACAGATAGTAGCCGAAGAACTTCAAATACCAGCAGAAGAAGCATTAATGCAAATGCAGGGTTCACTTTGGATTACCCCAGAAGATCTATTAACAGAAAGTTACTTTGGAACAAGTGAAAAACCTGGTGATTTTGCAAGAATTATGAAAGATACAGGAGATTTTCTTGTTGAACAAAAATCTATAGATGAATCACCTTCACAAGAAGAATTTAATGACTTTGTAAATCCAAAATATATAGAAATGCATTTAAAAAAATAATAATAAAATTTTCTTTTAAGACTGGAAAGGACTTAATATATGGCTAATGTACCTAATAAGGAAGTATTAATAGAAATAAAAGATCTAAAAATTGCATATGGAAAGGGAAAAGATTCTATTTTAGCTAT
>CAYMUD010000121.1:0-4588 GCA_964393495.1 uncultured Clostridia bacterium
TTCTGTATAACTGTGTAGTTTCTATATTAGTTAATATTTTATAAAAATCTTTTCTAGTTTCTAAAGCCATTACTATTTCTTCTAAAGCTGCGTTCCCAGCTCTTTCTCCTATTCCATTTATAGTACACTCTATTTGTGTGGCTCCTGCATTAATAGCTGCTATAGAATTAGCAACTCCTAATCCTAAATCGTTGTGGCAGTGCACTGAAATATCTACTTTATCCAATTCTGGACAATTGTTTTTAATTTCCATTATAAAATCATAAAATTCATTTGGTGTAGTGTAACCTACAGTATCAGGAATATTTATAGTTGTAGCTCCTGCATTAATTACCTCTTTGAAGAGTTTTGCTAAAAAATCAGGATTACTTCGAGTAGCGTCTTCTGCTGAAAATTCTATGTCATCGCAGTAAGTCTTTGCATATGCAACCATTTCTCCAGCTTTCTTAAGGACCTCTTCTTCTTTCATTTTAAGCTTGTAGGTCATATGAATAGGTGAGCTAGCTATAAATGTGTGAATTCTAGGTTTTAATGCTTGTGAAACCCCTTCCCAAGCTTTATCTATGTCTTCTTTTTTCGCTCTAGCTAAGCTTGCTACAGTAGAATTTTTTACTGATTTTGATATTTCTTTTATAGCTTTTAAATCTCCTTCTGAAGCAGCAGCGAATCCTGCTTCTATAACATCTACTTTTAAACTTTCAAGTTGCTTAGCCATCTGCACTTTTTCTTTCAAATTCATTGAACATCCTGGAGATTGTTCTCCATCTCTTAATGTGGTATCAAATATTTTTACTACTCTTTCCATTTTTATCCTCCTTGATTTTTAAAATAAAAAAACCCGTCTCTAACATATAGTCAGAGACGGGTATACTTATCCCGCGGTACCACTCTAGTTGTAATTCAAAATTACCACCTTATTCAGATTCTATCAAATCCTAGCTTTTTAACGTAAGCTCACGGGCTTTCTTACTATTCTTCTGAAAACCAGCTCTGGAGTGAGTTCGCTTTTACCTTAGTATCAATTTCCACCACCATTGACTCTCTGTAACTGTAAGAGTAAAAACTTTTTTCTCCGTCATAACTTTTTTAAATTTTTATTTATACTAGCATTTTATCACAAGAGTGTCAATAGTTTTTTAATTATTTATAGTTATTTATGAATTATACAAATAAATATATATTTCTTCAATGCTATCAATATTAGGATGTTTAAGCTTTAATTCATTAAAGCTTCCATCAAAAATAATATTTTTATCCTTTAGTAATATTATTTTATCACAGAGATTTTTCATTTCATTTACATAGTGACTGGTAAAAACAACTGTTTTACCTTCTTCATTCAGTTTTTTTACTAAGTTTAATATGCTTTTCCTAGTTACTATATCTAGACCTGCCGTAGGCTCATCCATTATCAATATATCCGGATCATTTAAAAGTGAAGCCCCAATATCAAGTTTTCTTTTCATTCCTCCGGAATATTTAGAAACCTTTTTATCTAGTTGATTTTCTAAATTCAAATATCTTCCTATTTCTTCTATTTTTTTTATTTTTTCTTCTTTACTACCTTTAATTCCTAAAATATCGTAATAAAAGGATAAATTATCAAAGCCTGATAAATTTTCATATAGTGCATTCTTTTGAGGAACGTATCCTATTTTCCTTCGAAAATTTTTTTTATCATAGTAGCTAATTTCACCCTTAGTAAGCTTTAATAATCCTGTAAGTAAGCCTAATGTTGTAGATTTGCCTATACCATTTGGTCCTACTATTCCAACTACCTGTCCTTTTTCGATGGAGAAATTTATATCTTCTAATATGCTCTCATTTTTATATTTTTTATATACTTCTTTAAATTCAACTAGCAACATTTTTAAACTCCTTGTATTCCAAAGATATAAGCAGTAAAGCCATAGTTATAATCATAGCAAATTCTTTGATGATTTCACCTTTTATGTCTATATCTGTACCCAGCATTAAACTTATTATTACTTCTTTAATTCCGGCTCCTGGTATCATACTACCCTGAAAATTAAAAAAGGAAAAAAATTCTAAGTTAAGTAATATATCCCCAAATATCCATATAATTATTATGTAGTATGGTATCATTAGATAAATATTTTCATTTTTTTTGAATATTTTAACAATTAAATTAGATAAAAGACCAATTGATAATGAAAACACTAATATGTATATAGCTGTAGGAAAGCCAAATACTGCTCCCGTAAATATACTTAATGATATAAGCTGTATTGTTAAATTGATAAATATAGGTATAACTGAACCTAACAAATTTCCTATTGTATAATTTAGAAAGTTTATTTTTGATAATGTTATTCTTTCTATCGTCCCCTGTTTTTTTATGTTTGTTTCAACATTTTGTATTAAAATCAAAATATACGCTAAGAGAAATACTACTCCAAAGATATATCTGTACAAGAGTATATTTTCACCTGTAAGTATATTGGCCTTTTCTTTAGTTCTTATTTCTGTAGTAGCAAATTCAAATTGGTATAAATCTTCTTTTTCTAACTCTATATATTTATTTGTATACTCTTCTACATATTTATTTTCATCTATTATGTCATAGTTTCTAATAACATAATTAATATTTCTATATTTAGCTAATTCTCCAAAATAATGCTGAACAAATATGTCAGTTAGTGACTTAAAATAGTAATCATCCTTTGAATATATTAGTTCTATTAAATCCTTGTTTTTCCCGCTTTTTATTTTTTGAGAAAAGCCTTCTTTTATTATCAACATACCGGATATATTGTTTTTTTCTATTTCTTTTATCCCTTCCTCATATGATAACTCATAAGATATTATTCTCTTATCTTTTTCAATTCTATTTTTATAGTTTTGAGATGATTGAGTTTGATCTTCATCAATTATATTTATGGTAATTTCAGGCTTCTTATCTTCTATCAAAGAAGGGGCAATCACAGTTATAATAAGTATAGGTACTAATAAAAACAAGGATACTAACATCTTATCACTGTAAAATATTTTCATTTTCCACTTTAATATTTTAAGCATCTAATGCATCTCCCCTCATTGAAATTAGAAAAAAAACTATAGGTACAATAAGAAAAGTTACTAAAATATACATATTGGTATTTCCAGTAATTATATGAAGAAACTCAATACCAAACCAGTAATTTAATGTAAATTGAGATAGTATTTTAAGCTTATAGGTCATTAATTGAAGGGGAAAAAGTGTTCCTCCTAACAAGTTATTGAAAACAATTATTAGGGTACTTATTAATATGAATTTCTCTGGTTTTTGTGTAAAGCTACTTAAGAAAAACCAAAGGCTAAATAGAAAAAGAGAAATAATATTCAAATACAATATATTTTTAAATAGTATATTTCCAGATAAAAAATAATAAATGGGATTGAATATTGTCAGTATTTGTATGTTTATGAGGATTAAGTAGGAAATTATCTTAATTACTTTTATTTCTCCCCTTTTAAACCCTAATGTTTGAATTTTTCTATTAATATCCTTCTCTTTCATAAATTTATATGTGAAATAAAGGCTAACATAACTCAATATTAGTATCTCTACCATAACTAGAAAATAAATTCCAGAAGATGTAGTTGGAATGTTTTGCAACTCATTTTTTATAATTCCCATTTTTCTATTGAATACTTCACTGATCATTATTAGAGAAATATTGTTGTTAATCTTTTGAGTATCTTCTTTCAACTCGTCAATTTTAGAAGTAGTATAGTAGTTAGCTGATATGCTTTTTTGCACTTCTTCTATATATAAAGAAAAACTGTCAGCGACAGTATTTAATGCATAGGATATCAATACGTCGTTTTCGTTGTATATTATTTCAATAGGCGTATTTTTCATATTAATTAAGCTATCAGTAAAATCTTTAGGGATTTTTAAAACTCCGTTTAATTCTCCTTTTTTTACTTTAGAAATACTATTTTTATCATCTACTTTTTTAAAACTAATTAAAGAAGTAATATCTTGATCTTTCAATAACTCTTCTATTAAATAGTTGCTTGTAGCTGAATTTTCATTGTCAACTATGCCTAATTTTAAAATAGGCTCTTTTGATACAAAATCTTTAAAAGCAAAGTTAAATAGTACTACCACCAATAGTGGTAATACTATTACTATGGTTAGAACTTTTATATTAAATATACTATTTTTAAGTTCAAATCCTATTAACTTTAACTTTCTTATCATTTTTTAATAAACTCCAGCCTCTTCTGCTATTCTTTGAAATAATGGGTTAGATCCGACTTCCTGCATTAGTTTTCCATAAATCTGCATCATTAATGCCTGTGATTCTTGGCTTTCAAAATTGTTTATAATTGGACTTAAGTTTTCTCCTTCTTCTGCTATTTTAGAATAATCTCTAAATTGCACATCTTCATTAACAGAATTTACTACTGTTTCCATATTAAAAGTTATTTTTGCTATATCAACACCATATTGGTCTTCTGGGATTTTTTCAGGATATAATGTAAGGTCCATATTCCAGTATCTCATCATACCGTTTTTATCTATCCCTATTTTATTTATAGTTGTAAAATACTGGTGTTCTTCTGCTTTTATTTTTTC
>CAYMUD010000122.1:0-2863 GCA_964393495.1 uncultured Clostridia bacterium
TCCATACTTTTAAAAACATTACCTTCTTTTCTGGCATCTCTTTTTTTCTTGGGGGTGGGTTTTTCCGTTTTTTCGCCTGGCATCTATATCACCTACATAAAAATTTGCCAAATATTTTTGTACATAGTATTAAAATAAGGATCTAAAAAATCCGCAAAGGGTTCAATTATATAAAACAGAGAAAATATACCAACGAGGATTTTCATAGGAATCCCAATTACGAATATATTCATCTGAGGCATAAATTTGATTAAAACTAAAAGTACAACATCGGCAATAAATATCATTAAAATTATGGGAAGAGCTATTTTAAAAGCGGATAAAAAGGCAAATGAAAAAGCTCCTGTAAAAACTAAGTAAATGTTTTGTAAAAATCCTAAATTTCCTATTGGACTTAAGCTATAAGTATGAGATACTATATTAATAAGCTGAAGATGGCCGTCAAGTATTAGAAAAATAGCCATTGCAATTATATTTAAGACGTTACTTGAAAGAGGAGTTTTTATTCCATACTGAGGATCTAGGATTCCTCCCATTCTGAAACCAATACGAATATCTATAAATTGCCCTGCTGTTAAAAAAGCTGAAAAGAATAGAGAAGTTACGAAACCTATTAAAAAGCCTTTAACAACCTCAACTACAGCAAGAGTAATAAACTGCACAGTAGTTTCTGGAATGTATTCCAAAGAAAAACTCTCAGAAAAAATTATAATGTAAGTCAAATATAATATCAGACTTATTTTTAGAAAATTTGATACCTCTCTTCTCCCAAATATAGGAGATACAAGTATATATCCTGAAATTCGCATAGCAATAATTATAAAAACATCCAAATTATTGTAAAGTGAAAACAATTCTATCATAATAGCCCCTATTCTAAGGATTAATTTTAAGTAAGTATACCAACTTTAAATAATTTATGTCAAGAATCAATAATTACCTATATCGGTAGCTTTTAAAAAAACTTTAGGGAAAATTCAAAAAAATAACATAAAAATCGTTGACATATAGAAAAGCGAATGATATTATTAAACTACAATTTTCATTTAACATAAAATATTAGCATTTTAACTTTAAAAAACAACATTTAAAAAACTTAAATAAAAAATAATAAAATATAAATAAAAAACTTTTTTCAAACGAAAAGGTAAACTTACTGAAAAGTAAGGGCGCAAAGTCTTAGGGCCTAATCACCAAAGTGAAGGTAGCCAGACTGTCGAATTTGTTTTAAAGTAAATTCGACTCCTTTTCCAGGAGTCTTTTTTATTAGGAGGGATGAAATGATCAACAGTACATCTGAAACCTTAAGTTTTTATCAAAAAACCTTAGAAGGTTTGTGGACAAGAAACGAACTTATCTCAAATAATATTGCTAATTCTGATACTCAAGGATATCTTTCTAAAGATATTAACTTTGAGAAGGTAATCAACGAATATCTTTCAGCTTCTAAAGCAGATTATAAAAGCGAGGTAGATCCAGAAAATATAAAATACAGAATAGAGCACAAAAGAGGACTAGATGTGAAATCAAACGGAAACAATGTTGATATGGATAAAGAAATGGTATCCCTCGCAGAAAACCAGATGAAATACGACTTAGTTTCTCAAGCATTGAAATTCCAGTTGAATTTAATAAATACAGTATTAAGTGAATCGAAAGGATAATAGTTATGAATTTCATTAAAGCTATAGATATTAGTGCAAATGGATTATACGCACAAAAAAAGAAAATGGAAGTAATATCTCAAAACATAGCAAATGCAGACACCTTAGTTACTGAAAACGGTGAGCCATACAGAAAAAAAAGAGTGGTAATCACTGAAAATGATAATGCAAATCAGTTTAACAAGGTTTTAGATAATTTTAGCCAACCTTTAAAAGGAGAAGGAGTAAAAGTAGACGTTACAACTCCTCTAGAAGAACCTTTTAAGCTTTTATACGACCCGGATCATCCTTTAGCAAATGAAAATGGATATGTGAGAATGCCAAATGTAGATACTACAGAAGAGATGTTGGAAATGATGTCGGCAACAAGGGCCTATGAAGCAAATGCAACAGTAATGGATGCAGCTAAGACTATGTTTCAAAAAGCAATGGAGATAATGAAATAGGGAGGAATTTAAATGGCTATTAGTCCAATAAGCGCAGTATCGCCTAGAAGCGCTACAGAGATTAAAAGAGTAACAGATCAAAATATAAATACAGAAAAAAACAAGAAAAGCGAGAAAAATTCTTTCAATGAAATATTAAAAGAGTCTATAACTAGTTTAGATACCAATATTACAAGTACTCAAGAAAGTCTTGAAAATATTATAAGTGGAAAAAGTGATGATATCCACAGCTATATAGTCGAATCTGAAAAGACTGCAGTAAATTTACAGATGACACTGCAGGTAAGAAATAAAATTGTAGATGCCTACAATGAAATAATGAGAATGCAAGTATAATAATGGAGTGTAAGAAATGCCTGAAAAATTAAACAATATAAAAGATAAAGGCCTAAATTACTGGCAAGGTGTAGAAAGTAAAAAGAAAAAAAGAATAGTATTACTTTTAATACTACTGGCAATATCTTTGTCTTTTACCGGTTACTTTTTAGGAAGAACAGAATATTCGGTACTTTACTCCGATCTAACAACTCAAGAAGCTGGAGAAATAAAATCCCTTCTAGATGAAATGGGAGTTAAATCAAAAGTAGAGAATAACTCCACCATCATGGTTAATAAAAAAGATGAAGATGAAATAAGAATGCAGCTGTCTTTAGATGGCTACCCAAAATCAGGATTGAATTATGATTTATATATGGAAAGCATAAACTTTACTACCTCTAGCCAGGATAAAAAAGTTATGCTTCTTTATCAATT
>CAYMUD010000122.1:2963-4524 GCA_964393495.1 uncultured Clostridia bacterium
GCATAAACTTTACTACCTCTAGCCAGGATAAAAAAGTTATGCTTCTTTATCAATTACAAGATAGATTAAGCAATACTATATCTAGTTTACAGGGAATACAAAATGCCATAGTGACTATAAGTATGGAAGATGATTCTGTATTTAAGTTTAATGCAGAAGATACACCTGTAAGTGCAAATGTAGTGTTGGAATTAGATAATAACTTTAAACCCAACGAAGAAAAAATAGAAGCAATAAAAAGACTAATGGTTACAAGCATCAATGGCTTATCCGAAGAACACGTAGCTATAATAGATTCAAACCTCAATAACCTGCTTCCTACATCAGCAAGTAACGATAATCTTGCAAATGCCAACAATGTCTTAGGAATTGAAAGTGAAGTAGAAAGCAGTATAGCTGAAAAAGTTCTTTTCTTATTTGAACCCGTATTTGGAAAAGAAAATATAAACGTAGCTGTAAATGCTAAAGTAGATCTAGATAAAACCTTTACAGAAGTTATAGAGTACTCTCCAGTAGTAGACGATGAAGGAATTCCCTACATAATAGACGAACTTACAGAAAAAATTTCAGATACATCCCAAAACACAGGAGATGCTGCAGACAACTATATGATAGATAGCCAAAGTCTAAATGACAGAATGCAGACAGTAGTTAATTATAGAGTCAATGAACTTAGACAGACAATAGACGAAGCCCAAGGTGGTATACAAGATATAAGCGTTTCAGTTCTTATAAACGACACAGCCTCAACAGATGAAAGCGTACTAGAAGATGTGAAGCAGATAGCTGCTGCGGCAGTAGGTATAGAAACAGACAAAATAACTGTAGGTTACATGAACTTTGCAGCAAGCGAGGCACAAAGAGCAGAGCTGCAAGCGGCTTTAACTCAAGAAGGAGGGTTCCAACTTCCAGTAGGAGAGCAGACCCTAGTTGTAATAGTAGGTCTTGTACTTACCTTCATATTGGCACTACTTGTGTTAAAACAATTCAAAACAAAACCCCAGCTAGCCACAGGACCGCAAATAGAAGAAGGAATAGAAGAAAGCACTACTGGTGAAGAAAGTGAAGAAACCAAATCGAAAAAAGAAGCTGTCTTGGAAAAGTTAAACAAAAGCAAAGAAGAAGAAAAAGTAATAAAAGAAATAGAATCAATAATAGAAGCAAATCCAGAAAGTATAGCCAATGTAATAAGCTCGTGGCTAAGTGATGAATCTTAAAAGGAGGAAACTATGGATGTAAGTTTATCAGGACATGAAAAAGCAGCAGCCTTGATACTATCAATAGATAAAAAATCAGCAGCAACTGTATTAAAGAAACTTAAGGACTCAGATGTAGAGAAAATAACATACCAAATAGCAAACTTTAAATCCATTCCCTCTGAAACTAGAAACGAGGTACTTAATGAATTTTATGAAATGTGCCTAGCTGAAGGATATATATCTGGAGGGGGAATACAATACGCTAAAGACGTCCTTACAGAAGCCTTAGGAGCCCAAAGAAGTGTTCAAATAATTAATAAGATGTCAAAACTCAACTACAAAAAACCTTTTAAATTTTTACA
>CAYMUD010000123.1:0-4509 GCA_964393495.1 uncultured Clostridia bacterium
ACTATATGGGAAACCGAAGAATTTAAATCCCATATGGAAAATCACGAATATATGACTACATCTTGCTGTCCTTCTTTTTTAAACTATGCAAAGAAAAATTTCCCGGAAGAAAAACAAAACATATCCTCTACAATTTCACCAATGATAGCAATAAGCCAAATAATAAAAGAAATGGACTTAA
The DNA here is from genome assembly GCA_964393495.1 of uncultured Clostridia bacterium. Lineage (GTDB taxonomy): Bacteria > Bacillota > Clostridia > Tissierellales > Dethiosulfatibacteraceae > UBA8670. Next base: position 182 of record CAYMUD010000123.1, read on the forward strand.
ATTCAAAAGTAGTATTTATAGGACCTTGTATTGCAAAAAAAGGCGAAAAAAACTCTAAAGATATTAAGGGTATTACCGATTATGTTTTAACATTTGAAGAACTATCCGCAATGTTAGATTCTAAAAACATTAATTTAGAAAAGCTTATTCCAACACCACTAAATAATTCTACAGAAACTGGTAGAGGATTTGCAGCATCAGGTGGAGTTGCTAAAGCTATAAAAAATTATATTGATATCCAATCTGAAAATATAGAATTTAAGCCCGTAATATGTAGTGGAATTCCAGACACAAAAAAAGCTCTAACTATGGCTAAAATTGGCAAATTAAATGGTAACTTTATAGAAGCTATGGCCTGCGAAGGAGGATGTATAAAGGGTCCTGTAACTATGCATTACGGACACAAAGATAAAAAATCTTTAGAAAAATATTCAAAATTAGCTAAAGAAAAAAATCCTAAATTGGCTACAGAAGTTTTTAATACTGAAAATATGATTAAATATCGAAAACTCTAAATCCTATGCTTCGTTAAATTCTAAATTAAGAAGACTATAGAAGAAAAGTATGCTATAATTTATATTGTTTGGAGTGATAAAATGAATAAACAATTAATACTAAAAGATTTGAAAAAAACCCCCCAACAAATCTTAGCATATTTTATAATTGGATTAAGTCTAAATTGGATAAAAAGCATAAATCTAGGTATGAATGCTTGGAGTACATTTAACCAAGGTATTACTCATCAGACAGGAATACCTTTTGGTACAGCTTCTCAAATTGTAAGTGTAGCAATAATTTTATTGAGCATATTTATGAAAATATATCCAGGATACGCTACTATTCTTAATGCTATTTTTATAGGTTTCTTTATTAACCTGGGAGAAAGCTACCATTTATACTACATTTCCGACAATATTTTTATAAATATTGTACTAATAATTGTTTCACTATTGCTATTTAATATTGGAATATATCTATATTTAAGCTGTAATGCAGGAGCTGGACCAAGAGATGGTCTAATGATTGGTTTGGTAAAAATAACAGGAAAAAGTGTTACTGTAGTAAAAACCTCAATTGAAGCAACGGTTTTTATAATAGGATGGCTTCTCGGTGGAACTGTAGGAATAGGTACAGTTATAACTACATTGCTCGGTGGATATACTTTAGATAAAACCTTTGAATTCTTTAATTACAGCTCTCACAAAGTCAACCATACAAATATAATGAGCTACTTTAAAAATGCTTCATAAAGAAAAAATTAAACAAACTTAAAATGATTCCTTGAACACAGGGTGGTAGTCCTGTGTTCTTATATTTTATTTGAATACCACTCTATTGTTTTTTCTAATCCCATTTGCAAATCAAAAGTCTCTTTCCAATTTAACTGATCTTTTATTTTCCTGCAATCAAGTCTATATTCTCTATCATGACCTAACCTATCTTCTACATATTTGATTAAATCAGTATTTATATATTTATCATTTAATTTTTTATTTAGTCTTTCAATTAATATTTGAACAAGACTAATATTTTCTGTTAATATACCTGTTCCAAGATTATATACTTCCCTATTAATTCCTTTTCTTAGAATCTTCATTATTCCACGGCAGTTATCTTCAACATAAATCCAATCTCTTTTTTGTTTTCCATCACCGTATATGGGGATTTCTTGATTTTTTATTAAATTATTAATAACCATTGGTATAAGTTTTTCTTCATGCTGCTTAGGGCCATAATTATTTGAAGATCTAGCTATATTATATGGTAATCCATAGCTTTTACCATAAGATTTCACAATCATTTCTCCTGAGGCTTTTGATGCCGAATATGGGCTGCTTGGATTTAACAAAGTGTTTTCATCTGCAAAATCTCTACCCTTTCTGTCACCATATACTTCATCAGTAGATATCTGTAAAAATTTTTTATTTTCAAAAATTCCCCCCCAATACTTTAAAGACACCTCTAAAAGATTTTGGACTCCTAGTACATTAGTTTCTAGAAATTTTTGTGGATTTTTCAAACTCCTATCTACATGGGATTCAGCTGCAAAATTCACAACATAGTCAATAGGATAATTTCGAAATATATTATCAACAATTTCAAAATTTCTGATATCACCCTTAAAAAAATCATATCTATTCTTATCTATTATTCTTATATTATCTAAGCTACCGGCGTAGGTTAATTTATCAAGATTTATTATATAGTAGTCTTCATAATTTTTAAAAATATACTGTATAAAATTAGAACCAATAAATCCAGCTCCGCCAGTTACAAGTATGTATTTCATAATAACTCCCTTTTTGAATTCAGATTTAATTATAGCATTAAATTTAAAAAAATAAAATATATGTTATAATATAAAAAAAGGAGATGATGTCGTTGTCTAAAAAAGATTTAGAACTTTTTAATAGTCAGATTATAAGACAGTATGATATGGAAATGAAAACTAAATACAAAAAAGATTTGGATTTTTCTCCTTTTAAAACAGCATTAGATAATTATACAGAGGAAAGACATCAAGAACTTAAACAATATATAATAGAAAAAACTATAAGAGAAATCCAAAGTTATTTAAAAGACAATATTTTTACAGTAGAAGAACTTGTTCTTTTTTATTTAAAGAGAATAAATAATTATTCTTCAAAATACAATGCTTTGATAGAACTAAACCCAGATGCTCTAAATATTGCCAGAAAAATAGATAAAAAAAGGCAAGAAGGGAATATCAAATCACTAATATCTGGAATCCCTATAATACTAAAAGACAATATAGGTACAAAAGATAAAATGCACAATTCAGCAGGAGCTGTTGTTTTAGAAAAAAGCAAAGTGCTGGAGGATTCTCCTATTGCTAGAAGAATAAAAGAAAAAGATGGTATAATATTAGGAAAAGCAAATATGAGTGAATGGGCCTATTATATGTCAACAGAAGGAGTTTGTGGCTATTCATCATTAGGTGGTCAAAGCAAAAATCCTTACGGCAATTTTGACGTTGGAGGATCAAGCTCCGGCTCAGCTGTAGTTACTGCATTAAATCTTGCCGCAGCTACCCTTGGTAGCGAAACCTGTGGTTCTATAGTATATCCTTCTAATCAAAACAATATAGTTGGACTTAAACCTACCGTAGGATTATGGGAATCAAAGAGAATAATCCCAATTGCACCTTCCTTTGATACAGCGGGACCTATGACTAAATTTATAGAAGACTCTACTTTATTATCATATATGCTTACGGATAATAAGCATTTTAGAGAAGAGGAATACTCCAAGGTTCTTGATTTAAACAAGACAAATATAAAAATAGGTGTAGTACTTAAAGAAAAAAAGAAAAACTATCTTGGTGAAATACATGCAAATCTAAGAGATGAAGATGAAGAATTACTTAACAATGCAATCAAAGATTTAAAAGACATGGGGTTTCAAGTTGATTTTACAACAATTAATAGTGAAGCTTTCGAAGTAGATATGGGATCCATCCTTGAGTATGAATTTAAGGAAAGCATGAAAGAATACCTGAAAGAAATTGAACAGTCGAAAAACACACCAAAAGAACTGGTAGATATATGGGAATTCAATAACGAAGATATTAAAAATAGAGCTCCTTACGGTCACGATTTAATCCAAAAGTCGGCTTTTACAAAAATCAATAAAGATGAGTATAAGAAAATTCTAGATAGAGATAAAAAAATATGCCAAAATTCAATAGATGAAAAGTTAAAAGAATATGATGTGCTTTTATCTTTGAGCAATACTTTTTCATTAGTTTATGCATATGCAGGTTATCCAGCCCTTTGTGTTCCTGCTGGATTTAGATCAACAGGCGAACCTGTAGGCATAACTTTTACAGCTGGACCTTTTCAAGAAGCCAAACTTCTAAATGTCGGATACATTTATGAGCAAAATACCAAGCATAGAAAATCACCTATGGAATAAAACAAAAAATTCCCAATCCATTCTGGATCAGGATACAACTTGTCTATAAATAATATAGATGTTTTATATGAAATAATACTAAAGTTAATCATTAAAAAAGATTACGGTAGAATTAAACTTCGTAATCTTTTTTATAATTTCAATCAATAGAACATATTATAGTATCGTTCTATTTTTTCTTTAAGTTCCTCTATGCCTACATTTCTAGCATATCTAAATGTTTCTTTTCCCTCTATAAAAAGTATTATTGTAGGGACTGCAAATACACTGAACTCTCCTGCAATTCTTTTTTCAACATCAGCTTCACCTTTAATACTTTTGATTTCAGGAAATCTTTCAAGCATTTTTTCTAATTTAGGAAGTAAATCTTTACAAACATTACATGAAGTAGT
>CAYMUD010000124.1:0-4503 GCA_964393495.1 uncultured Clostridia bacterium
TTTTTTTCGTCTTTTAAATAATAGCCGAAATTATTATTGATTATTGCCGCAAATTCAGCTCTTGTTATTGGATTATCTGGTTTAAATGTTTTATCTGGATAACCACTCACTATCTCATTAACTACAAATTTCTCTATGCTTTCTTTAGCCCAGTGGTTTCCTATGTCAAAAAATGTTTCACCGTAAACAGGTACGGTAAAAACTCCAGTCAACATAAAAAGTGCTAAAATTAAAGAAAAAAGTTTTGTCCCTCTTGTTTTACAACCCATATTATTCCTCCTAGTAATGATATATTGATTAAAAACTATAAAAATATATCTATAATTTTACTAAAAAAATATATATAAGTATATGTGACAAATGTAATGATTTGTAGTTATAAGTAACTATATAATGTTGATAACTCTATTTTTTAAATAATACCCCTGCTTTTGGATTCTATAATAGCTTGAACCCGATTATCAACATCCAACTTTGAATATGCATTGCTTAAATGGTTCCTTACAGTTCCTACAGATATAAATAATTTTTCACTTATTTCATTGTTTGATAATCCTTGACTTATAAGACTAATAATCTGGATTTCTCTCTTTGTAAGAGTATTACTAGTCTTTCTTTTTATTTTTCCATTGTTTTGTATTTTAGTATTGTTTTTTGAAATTTCATTTAGTATCCAATTGCATATATATATCATGTCTTCATAGTCTTCTTTTTTTTCTTCCAATTCAATGTAGCATATACCTAACAGAACACTTTTATGTTTTAATGGCAGACAAATTCTTACTCCACTATTTTCATCATTTTTACTATAAAAATGATTTTCTAAAGAGATTTTTTCATTTCCTTCAGAAACTACTATTTTTTCTGTTCTAGCAGAATATCTTATTAACTTAACAGGAATATAATCGATAAAATTTATATTAACAGGTTTTTCAAGAATCTCTGGGTCGAAACCTGATTTTTTTTCACATTTCAAGTCAAGTAACCCGTTTTTTTCATATAAGAATCCTGCATATCTATATTTGAATTTTTTATGTAAGTATTTTAATACTGAAATATGAGACTCATTAAATGATTTCTTTGTTCCTTTTATAATATTTATTATTTCTACTTCATCTTCATCTTCATTTTTTATATTTTCTATAATATTTTTTGATTTGTTTTGTATGTTTTTATTTTGAGGATTTAAATTTTCACTAATATGATTTGCTCCCCATTTATAAAACAACCGTGATGCTTCTTCATTATAAAAAGAAGAAAGTTTTTTGTTGCTTTTATAATATTTAGAAGCCATTAGATTTGCAACAGCTTCCATATGAATGTTTTTCTCTCTAGAAGATATTTTCATAGCCTTGTGATATAAGTTGTCAATATTTTCTTCTTTTTTAATAATTCTTTTATATTCTGCTTTTGCTAAAAGATATCTAGGCATATGATTCCCCTCATTTAAGCCGCTAAGTTTTTGCATTTTTTTTAGACTTTTTTTGATTATATTATTATTTATCTTCTTATTATCTTCATTTAAATTTGAATGAAATTCTATTCTTATTAACGTACTATAAAATAAAAACAAACCATTTAATATGAAACCTTTATGTTTCCATACACTGCTATCTATTTTTTCAGTTAGTTTGTATGCTTCTTTTATTTTCCCTTCAAGATAAAGCCTATGTACTTTAAGCATATTCCAATTAAGCATTAATGTGTCGTGAAAATATATTTTATTTTTATCTGTTGAAAAATTTCTCTCTACATCTCCATTTTTTAGTATATCAAAATGAAGCAAATATACTTTGTACATTTGTCTTGTTAGATAGTTTTCAAGTCTTTCTTTTTTAGTCATTGAATTTTTTATATAGTTTTCAGTATTAGTTATGCTTTCACCCATAACATATTTTGTGATTATTGTGAATACAATAGCATAATTGCTAAATAAATATTCTCCTTCTTCTTCTCCTGCTTCAATTGATTTCGAAAGACAGTCTATTGTTTCTTTAAAGCTGTTTGTCCAGTGATATGTAAAGGTTCCTATTAGAGCATATGCTGTTGATTTGTTATATTTATAAGAATTTTGATTCATAAGTTCAATGGTTGTTTTTTGAAGAAGTTCTCCATTTCTATAATCTTTGAATACAAAAAATAAGATATATGCGAATGCTGCGTATCCAAAGGTAGAATATGGGGATTTTCCGTATCGTTTTGAAATTATAGATAATTTTAAAGAAAGTGCTGTAAACATATTTAAATCGATTCTATTAGCAGCAGGAAACATAATGCTTAGAACTTCTAAAATCGAAATAATTCTTTTATCATCAACTTCCTTTAACTTGTTAAGCTCTTGTATTTCTCGATTTCTATAATAAATTCTGCTTAAAATTAAATCTTTAATAATTTTTTTAGCATCTATTTTAAAATTTAAACTTTTAAGTATTTCTTCTCCTAATTCCAATACCTTTTCCCATTGGGCACTATATGAATAGAAATTGATATATTTAAGCTGTATTTTAATTTTTTCATCTTCATTAGTGTAATTTTCTAGTAGTTTATAGTATCTTAAACTAGCTTTTTTAGTTTCTCCAGAAATATACTGGTCTTCCATATAGCTAAGTTGGAATTCAAGTATAAATTTTTTATCAATTTCAATTTCTGATTTTTCTATAAGCTCTTCGCAAAGTATATAAATCTTTTTAGAAGTATCAAACATTTCAATTTTAGATGCCTTTTTCCCAACTTTGACTAGAAAGTTTATCCAATATAAACAATCTTTTTCTAAAAGTTTAATTTCTGTTTTGGTTAAGAAAGAAGCTATTTTTAGCATTTCACCAACTGTATATCCTTCATTCAAATCATCCTTTAGATTATTAGCTATACTAAAATACATTATGCTTCTATCATCTTCACTTAAATTTTCAAATACTATATCATTTACTAGATCGTGAAAAATACTTATTGTTGTTTTTTCTCTTATTAGAAGTGATTTTTCTTCCAATTTTAAAATGCTTTTATCTAATTCTTTTGGTTCGATATTAGATGATTTTTTCAGGATCTTATGCTCAATTATACCGCCAAAGCACACAATAATCTCAAGAAGTTTTTCTTCAATTTTTTCTAATGATTCCAGATTGTTTTTTATGATTTTTTCAAAATTTTTAGGTATTTCTAATTTTCTAATATCAGAATATTTTATGCTTATTTTGTTTTTTTCTTTATCTTTATATAAAAGTTCTTTATCTTTCAATATTTGAAGAAAAAAATCTACATATAAAGGATTGCCATTAGTAAAATTATATATTATATCAAAAATTCCATTATCTATTTCTTTTCCTTTAAATATTCTTCTAATATAGGAACTAGTTTGATTTAATGAAAATTCTTTTAGTTCTATTATATTTTCAACTCTATCATCTGGAAGTATTTTTAATACCTCTGTTTTGAATTCATGTCTATATGTTGAAATTAAATATATATTTAATGAGTTCTCCTTTTTCAAAATACAACTTAAAATATCTAAAGTTAGATTGTCCGACCACTGTAAATCATCTACAAAAAAAATTAAGGGATGGAAAATTTTTGAAGCAACTTCTATTAAATCAACAGCTGTTTTAATTATTCTTCTACCTTGTATTTTTTTTGTGTTTATTTTATGGTTAGCTTGACCAAATATTTTTTCACCATCTTCTGATAATTCTGAAATCAAATATATGTCTTTACCAAGAGCTTTTTCAAAATTTTTTTTTGCTATTTCGTATTCTTCTTTCGGTAATGTTAATATACTCCTAATTAAATTATCTAATAATTCTTTTATAAAAAAATATTCATCTTTGTTTTGTTTATTAAATTTAACTTTCAAGTATGTCCCATTATTACTTGAAAATAAATTTCTAGATTTCTCAACAAGATATGTCTTACCAATTCCTGATTTGCCTTCTACAAATGTAATTCCCATTTTGCCTTCCAAGACTTTGTCAAATTGATAATATATCTCCTTTATATATTTATCTCTTCCTATTATGAAATCTTTACTTAATTCACTATTCTTTTTGTTCTTATATAAAAGCAACTTTCTTTTTCCCATAAGTACCTCATTTTTAAAATTATGTTTATATTATATACTTTTTTCGCTATTATTCAAAATTTAAGATGCAAATTTCAGGAACAAATTTTCATTATTCACGTCTTATTATATAGAAAGGAAGTGTTAAGATGAAAAAGTATTTAATAGTTTTAACAGCAGTTTTTTTAATTTTAACTGCATGTTCTCAAGAAGTTATTGAACCTCCAGAATTGATTGTTGATTATGGAAATGGACAAGTTACAGCAGTTACAGGAACTTATGGATGGACTGAAAATTCAAAACATATTGAGGCTGATTCCGATACTCCTCCAAATATAGTAAGCTTTCAAAAAAATGAACTTATTTTAAGTCAAGAAGATACACTAAATTTAGTTTTCAAAAAAATACCTAATGATGTTCAAGTTAATATCTGGAAAAATGATGAAGTT